>JAYSVQ010000147.1:0-21854 GCA_043718485.1 Bacteroidota bacterium | reverse complement strand
ATCTCTGACCACCCCATTAATCGAATTGAAGAACTTTTGCCTTAAACTGCAAAAAAGAATAAATTGAATTAGCAAGGTGGGATTGGCCGGAGGCTTACTATTTCTGGATAAGTTTTCAGAACCCACGGCGGTGTTATTGAATAGCGGTTTCGGCAATTTATTAAAGATAAAGTGTAAGCTAATTCAATTGGGTGTTCTGAAATTATTTTTGTCAGGTCGGCTTGTTCGCAGATTTCAGAAGCAAATTTTTCAAGAATTAGTTTTTCAAGATTGGTGTCGCTGCTTGTGTATTCAATGAATTGAAAAAAGGAGTCGAACTCCCTTTTATCATTCAGCAGCAAATACAGAATTTGTTTTAGCGTTTCGTCTGTATGTTGAAACGCCGCAACTTCATCAAAGAAAAGGTCTTTGGCTTTTATTGAATCGTTAAGTGGGTTGTTCGCATCCTCGGTTTGGAGCTTATCATCTTTGAGCAAAGCATGTTATGGTCTTGTTGGAAACAGCAAAGGAGAGAGAAATAAAGTGTCAATGATATTAGCTGAATTTATTCCAGCATCGTTAACAGCTCTTTGAATGTATTTTAAATCGTGATTGAAAATGTTGTGTCCGCAAATGAACTTCGTTCCGATTAGGAATTTAATAAAGTCAGTTATGTTATTTGAATGAAAAGAATTGCCGTCACTTTTGACGCTTCCAATGTCAAGAATCTTTTGGCTTTTCGGCTCAATCTCTGTGTCAATAAAAGCAATTGAGTTCATGGTAAATAATCCTTTTTCTCCGGAATAACTCCTCTCACCCCTCCTCTTGGTTCCTTGACATCTCCTTTGATTCGTGGAATCAAATGTATGTGAACATGCGGAACGGTTTGTCCTGCTGATTCATTGATGTTGATTCCAACATTGAATCCGTCGGGATTTAATGTCCTTTTCAAAACATCTTTTGCTTTGTTTAGCATGAACCAACAAGCGGATTGTTCTTTGAACGAAAGTTCAAAATAATCAGCGCAATGCTTTTTGGGAATGATTAAAGTATGGCCGTTGCTTACTGGAAATTTATCAAAAATTGCGTAGGCAGTTGCAGATTCCATGAGCAATTCTCTTTCTGATTCAGGATTACAAAATGGACAATTTAAATTTTCTTTTCGTTTGAATTGATTGAAGTGTTTATATTCATACACTTCACAATTTTCATTTTTGTAAATTGATTTGTAATTCAAAATCACATTGCATTGATAAGTTGGTTTCTGGTGAACCTTGTGAACTCTGAAACCTTCGTATTGCAAATCTCTTCTTACTGCAAAATATGCTTTGCCTGTTGCCTTCAAGAGTTGAGAAATTTCCATCAGAACATTTGCTTGTTCTTCTTGCATCAAAACATTCAGAACATAAAAGCAAATGATTGTGTCAAATTTTTTAGTTGGATATTTTGGAAAATAATGTTTGTCGTAACCGACAATATTTTTTCCTTTTTCTTTCAACAACTCAACATCCTTTCCAAAACCACAACCAAAATCCAAAACATCACCAACCAATAAACTTTTGTTCAACAAAAGTTTTGCTGGATAGGAAAGAGTTTCTCTTTCTTTTGCTGTTAGATGATAGTATTGATTTGTTTGCATCACTTTAAAAATTCATATCCATTGTTTGAAGCGATGGTGATTAATGGTTGAATACTTTCCCTGAATTTTTCTTTTGAAAAATTCTTATCCAAGTCAGGAAAGATTGTCAAGTAATCTTCAAGTAATTTATTTTGGGGATTTTTATTTTTCACAATTTCAATTGCTGTTTTTTGCAGGGTAAAAAACGAGTTGAAATACTTTTCAAGTGGTGGAAGTTTATCACTCTTTGAACTGTTGAATGATTTGTCAGCCGGAATTAAATTCCAAATCAAATCGTGTGAAACGAAGTTGTAAGGAATGAAATGTTCAACTGCATAATTTCCAATAGTAAGTATTTCTCCAGTGTAAATACATTTTACAGAGCCGAGTTCATTTACAACCAAGTCCCAAAATTGTGTTCGTTGTTTTAGCAAGTTGCTTCTTACAGCAGGTTTAATCAGTTTGTTTGGAATGTCTGGAACATTTGGATTTTTTGATTGCAGAAACAATGCAAGATTCCAAAAACAAAAATCTTTTAAAACCCTGGAGTTTGAAGTCAGATAATTTTTCCAGTTGGGATTGATTTCTATTTCATCATCAAACAATGCATATAAGCAGTTTTCGCTGAAAGATTTTGATGCGTTGTAAATTTCATTTCTATCCTTCTTCTGAAACCAAGGACTCAAAAACCAATGAGGAACATTTTTATTGAAATGCCAAAGCAGCTTTTTTGTTTCTCTGTTTGTTGTTGAAGAAAGTTTTTGAAATACCAAGTTTTGCTTTTCATCAATTGGAATTCTCTCAACTTCATTTATAACTTTAATTGCATCTTGAATTATATCTTGCCTACCAAATGAAACATGAAAGTAGTTTATGGTAAACCAAGCATTCGAAATCATTCTTGCAAAAAGATTTCTTTTGGGAACTGTCAGGTTTCCAATTTCAACCTCTTGCAAAATGGAGAGTAGCCAGTAATACTTGTAAGTTGCCTGAGTATTATTGAAACATGCTGCCAAAAGATTAACTGGTAAGTCGTTTGATTTAGGAAGTTGCATTCAATTCTTGGCTTACTTCTCTTTTAATCCATTTCTTCTTTGAGGGCATTCCGAACCACCTGCAAAGGCATGGCTGAATCCTTGCCGCCGCTAAAACCGATTATCCAAGGACGAGTTGGATGCTTGTCATAGAGATATTGGTCAATAATTTCTTCTTCGAGGTGGGAAAGGTTTAAGGGCATGGTTGGGGTGAGGACTTAGGATGCATGTTGTCAACATGCATAATGAAACAGGACTAAATTACTAATTTCTCGTAAAAGTCTTAAATTATTGAAATTTATTACTTTAAATCCGCTTTTTTTGCGATAATGTAGCTCGATTTTGATGCTAGGCTTTTCCTTTCGTGCTGTTGTTCTAGAAATCCGGATTTCTTTAGGGCAATTATGCAAGTGCCGCTTGCGCAATTTTAAATTACTCAAAATCACTTGTTTGCAATTGTTCAGCGCATTGCTGCACAATTGCGGAGGACAGGCTTTCAGCTTTCATTTGTGCAGACTCACTCTGCACAATTCCAAATGCAGGCTATGCTTCCGCAAAGGCTCGCATTTAATTCAGGTTCCGTACCGAGAGCCCTCTTATTTCGGGAAACTCTGACAAAAGTTCCTGTGAGAGTTTGTCAATTACCTTGCTGCCCCAGCCCTCTTGTTCCTGTTGTTGTAAAATAGTGTCTCCAATCCCCCAGTAAAGTAGGAATAGTTCTTTGTTAAGGGTTAAAGTGGCTCTCACCCTTGCCTGCCTGATTTTTTCCTTCAGGCTAATGATGATTTGCGAGTAGTTACTGGGACTGGGCATCAATTAAAAATTGGCTTTCTTTACAACTTCTTATTCCCGGCGGTCCCTGAAGCGATTCAAACTGCCGGGTTTCGTTTTTTACAGGGGTATTTTCTCCTCGATCTGAATTTTAGCTAAGTTTTCCAGAATCCGTTTATTCAATTCCGCTTCCTCTGCAATTTGATTTTGCACTTCGGCTTTCAGCGTCGCAAATCGTTCTGCAAAATTGAAATCATCTTCCTCATCCGGCAGTCCTACATACCGCCCCGGAGTGACAACGTAGCTCAGGGTCTTAACCTCCTCCAAAGTAACACTCTTGCAAAATCCCTGAATATCTTCGTACCCCGGTGCCTTCGATTCGCCGCGGCGAATCAGGCACCGAATCTGAACCGCCGCCACTACCTCTTTCCCAACAACTCAAATAAAATTTTTCGGCACTTTCAGCTTTACAGAAAAGCGTTTTGCTTTTCGCAGATTCGTATTCCCGCTTTATTTTTTCTTCAGGCATTCCGTAATTTTTGAACCGGCCTGTTCTTGCTGAATTGAAGGGTTCTCCTATAAGGTCATTGAATATTTTCTTTGCCTTTTTTTCGGGGAAATTTCAATGCCTTATTTTTATAGTCTGCAAATCAAAAAAAAGAGAAAATTCATAAAATATTGATAAACAGGCGCATAGTCAAAATAAATAATAAAAAAAATGGAAAAATATGGAATCTGACTCCATAAAATTCCATATCTTTGAAGTGTGATTTTCAGAGAAGCGACAGAAAAACTTCAGAAACTGGCTGCCGTATTCAAAGCGGTAGCGGTAACCGGACCGAGACAATCGGGCAAGACTACGCTCGTAAAAACGGTGTTTCGTGACAAGCCCTATATTTCGCTTGAGAATCCCGATACCCGAAATTTTGCCATGCAGGATCCGCGTGCCTTTTTGGCTAATTATCCCCAAGGTGCGATTCTGGATGAAGCCCAACGGGTGCCTGAATTATTTTCTTATCTCCAAGAAATTTTAGATAACTCAAAAAAAAGGGGCCTGTTCATTCTCACCGGTTCAAACAATTTTTTGTTGCAAGAAAATATTTCTCAAACCCTGGCAGGCAGGGTCGCTTATTTAAATCTTTTACCGCTTAGCATCGGCGAACTCAGGGCCGCAAAAAAACTCCCTGCCGAAGATGACGACCTTTTACTCAAAGGGTTTTATCCGGCGGTGTATTCTCAACGGATTCCATTTGGAGATTGGTGTCAGAATTACATTCGCACTTACATTGAGAGAGACGTTCGCCAGGTTAAAAACATAACCGAAATCCATATTTTTGAAAAATTCATGCGCTTGCTTGCCGGCCGATGCGGGCAAGAGTTGAACATGAGTTCAATTGCGGTTGAAGCAGGGGTGGACATTAAAACGATACAGTCCTGGATTGGGGTGTTGGAAAACAGTTTTATCATTTTCCAACTCAGGCCTCATTTCCGGAATTTCAATAAGACCGTAGTTAAGCGGCCAAAAATCTATTTTTATGACACTGCGCTCGCTTGTTCTCTGTTGCGCATCAGCGATCGAAAGCATCTGCATTCTCATCCCTTAAGAGGCGCGATTTTTGAAACCTTTATTGTTTCTGAATTTGTAAAAAAGCGCAGCAACCGAGCGTTACCGATTAATTTGTCTTTTTGGAGAGATAAAACCGGACACGAAATTGACCTGATTATGGATGTGGGCGGAAAACTGACTCCGATTGAAATCAAATCAGGTAAAACCGTAAGTTCAGAATTTTTTAAGAACCTGATTTACTGGAAGGAATTGAGTTCAGTTAAGAAATCATTGCTCATTTATGCAGGCAAAGAAATGCAAACGCGCAGTGATGGTACACGTGTGATACCCTGGAGAATGCTGATTGAGCTGAAAGACTCGGAGTGGTAATTATTATTTCGCTGATTGAGGTGGCGGTTGTTTCTTCTTTCCCTGTTATTTTTTGAAATCATTACCTGTATAAACAAAAAAAACCGCCCCTGCGGACGGTTTTTTTAAATCCCCAATCTGATTACCACTGGACGTTTTGCGTCCATCTTTTATTGTTTGCGGTTATCATTGCCTTATACGTTCCAGAAGGAATCGTTTCGGGCATGATTACGTGCATGTCTTTTGTTCCGTAATCCCCTGTCCAGTTTTGGAACAATACAAGTTTGCCTGCTTGATTGTAAACTCTGATAGCCGGATTTATTCTGTCTGTTGGCGCAATACTCAAATGAAAGGTGCGGTTGTGCAATGCACTTTGATACATTGCTCTTCCTGCGCAATCAGTTACATCTTTTGCCTTATTCAGATTTTCTTCCGGAATAGATTCAAAGGATGTAAAGGCGATGGCATCCCCTTGTGCAAAGGCCCCACCCATGAGCAAGATGAAAGAAAAAAGCGTCATCATCTTCGCTACCCAATTTGTTTTGTTTTTGCCGTATTCCATAATTGTTTTGGATTGAAATTCTGATACAAAGTTGTGTCCTATATAAAGGTATCTTATCCATACATGCGCCTATTCTCAAATTGCGGTGTTCTTACGTATTCGGTCACACAAATCACGTAGAGCGGGTAAAACATTGCCTTTTTTAGCTTTATTCTAAGCTTTTTGGAGCCACCAACATTCAATTCTAAATCCTAGGGTAGATTTTTTGGCAAAAAATTGATAATTGTCAGCACAGAAAAGATTACAAATCTCCAAATTGCGGGCATGCTGAGTGTTAAAGAGGCGAAAGAAATCGTGGCAGGGAATACCCTTAAATGGGAATTGGAGAATAGTAGGGTGGAGGATGCCTTAAACCGCATTCTTCCTCAAAGTCCATTGGCGCCCTTCAACCATCCGTTATTTAATCAAACGGCTGTGGATGGTTATGCATTTCGATTTGAGGATTGGGAAAAGGCAAAGGTCAATGGCCAATTACTTCGTGTTGCAGGTGAAATTTCAGCAGGGCAAAGTATATCAGAGGATGCAGGGATTGGAACCTGTTTCCGCATTTTTACCGGCGCAAAAGTCCCCGATTTTCTCGACACCATTGTCATGCAAGAGCATACGATTCGAGAGGGAGAGTATTTGAAAATTTTAAATCCTGATATTAAAGTTGGGGCAAACCTGAGAAAGACGGGTGAGCAGGTAAAAAAAGGAGCTCCGGTTTTGGGGGATGGCATTCGGCTTTCCCCTGCATTAATTGGTCATTTGCTTTCGCTTGGTGTTCCGCAAATTTCAGTTGCCCGAAATCCAAGAATTAAATTGATTGTTACCGGTTCTGAGTTTGCGAAAAATGCGGAGGAAATTTCAGACGGAAAAATTTTTGAATCAAACG
This sequence comes from Bacteroidota bacterium, assembly GCA_043718485.1. Taxonomy (GTDB): domain Bacteria; phylum Bacteroidota; class Bacteroidia; order J057; family JADKCL01; genus JAYSVQ01. Next base: position 15,101 of record JAYSVQ010000147.1, on the reverse strand, counting down.
GAGCCATGCTTAAAGCGGCATGTTCTGCTTTAGGCTGGAGTTTGAAAACCACAGTTTGCAAAGATGATGAAGCCCTCTTGATTGAAGCCGTAAAAAATGCAGGTGAAAATTGTGACTTACTCCTTCTGACAGGCGGCATCTCGGTGGGGGATTATGATTTCAGTCGGGCGGCTGTCGAGAAAAACGGATTCAAAGTTTTGTTTCATAAAATAGCGATGAAACCGGGCAAGCCCTTGCTTTTTGGGCGAAAGGAAAATCAAGCGGTGTTCTGTCTGCCCGGAAATCCGCGTTCCGCTCTGATGGGATTTTACTTATTTGTTCAGCCTTGGTTAGAGGCGAACATGGGAATGAAGTTCCCCGGCTTGGCGCGAATTCAGTTGCCCTTGGCTGAAACGTATGTTAAGAAGGCAGACCGAACTGAATTTCTTACCGCTTCCATTAGAGAAGGAAAAGTAAAATTGAGTGCAAAGCAAGATTCGCATATGTTGAGTTCATTTGGGGGGAGTGAAGGCATTGCAGAATTTCCGGCAGAAACAGGTGAGTACGCTGCGGGTACAATGGTCAATTTTCATTTATTAAGGTAATTCTATGATTACGCTTTTATTTTTTGGACAACTACCTGAGAAAACAGGGGCACGCAAAATCGAAATACAATTTTCAGGCGGATTAGGGGAATTGGAGGCGAAGTTGGAAAAAGACTTCCCCGGTTTTCAAGCCAAAGGTTTGTTGATTTCGGTAAATCAAAATTTGGTGCGCGACAAAGTCGCGATACAAGATGGCGACGAAGTCGCCTTTATGCCACCCTTTGCCGGCGGATAAATTTTTTTTCCAGACTTATCGCATTTTACAAATTGCAATTCTAAACTGAGAATGAATTAATCTTTATTTCGCAGGTGGGTACAAATCCCCTTGTGGTTCACGCGCATCTGCTGGACTGCTTCCTTGTAAACTTTGAATGTATTTCACAACGGAAAGTCTTTCTTTAGGCTTCAGAGGACCTTTCCAGGGCATCATTCCTTTTGCGGGAACTCCTTCAGTTATGGTTTTGAAAAGATCTGCATCTGATCCGCCATTTATCCAATATGCATCTGTTAAGTTGGGTGCGGCTGCGGTTCCACCGGCTTTGGGGCCGTGACAGGCAACACATAGCAATTCAAATTTTTGTTGACCCACCACCAAATCAGCGGTGGCGAGCAAGCTTGAAACTTCAGTAAGTACCGGCTCTGAATCAACTACAAGTGCAGCACTGGCAAGGGGTGCTGGGGCTGGTTTCATTCCAAGGGTAAATGCAATGCCTAATGCGATTACGCCAAATGAAAAAATCCGCACGACCTCTCTTTGTCCTGCAATAGGGTTTCGTCCGGTGACAGGTTTTTTAGGATTGGGCAATCCAAAAAGCTCGAATTTATTTTCAGAAATAAATCCGGCGAAAAAAATCAACATGGCCAGTATTATGAGAAGGGTAATAATTATGAATTTCAGCCCTGAAAAATACTGCTGAGAAATCACCGTAGTTTCGGGTGCATTTTGAGCCTGAGCCGAAACATTCACAAAAATGAATAAGGCGAGGAGCGCATTTCTGTAGCAACGTGTTTTGAAATTTTGCGGTTTCATGTTTTCTGAATTTGTTGCTTCAAAACTGCCTTTTTGTTTAAGGAACTGACATGAGGCCCGTCAAACCATTATATGATTTTTGTCATATTGATGGCTTACAGAAAATCGAATTTTATTTTATTCACAGACCGTAAAAACGGGTTTTTTCATATTGAAGAGGCACCTTTTATGCTGAATGGGAAGTAATTTTCAACAATGCCCGTTTTCAATTGATTCAATGACAAGCGTCATATTTTGCAGGTGCCACAACCCGAAATTTGAACTTCCCTCGACAAACAATTTATGATGAAGAAACAAACCCATTCAAAGCCAAGCCATGGCCTGCGTATTTCCCGTTATTTTACGCAAAAAGGCAGTTCGGTCTTTTCTCAATTTGAATTTGAAAAACGTAAATCCTCTATCCGAAATCCGAATGGGACGGTCGTTTTTGAAATGAATGGAGTAGAAGTTCCAACCTCTTGGTCTCAGGTGGCAACGGATATTTTAGCGCAAAAATATTTTAGGAAAGCGGGCGTACCCCAAGCAGATGGAACATTAGGTTCAGAAAATTCCATTAAGCAAGTTGTCAATCGCATGGCGGGTTTTTGGCGAAGCCACGCTGAAAAGTATGGCTATTTTGCATCTAAACAAGACGCACAGCATTTTGAGGATGAAATAAAATATTGCCTTCTTTCTCAGATGACAGCACCGAATTCTCCGCAATGGTTTAATTCCGGATTGTATGATGCCTATGGCATAAGTGGAAAAGCCCAAGGTCATTTTTATGTGGAACCGGAAACGGGAATGTGCAAAGCCTCAACTTCAGCTTTTGAACGCCCGCAAGTTCACGCCTGTTTTATTCTTTCTGTGAAAGATGATTTAGTCAATGAAGGGGGCATTATGGATTTGTTTTCCCGTGAAGCCCGAATTTTTAAATATGGTTCAGGAAGTGGAACCAATTATTCAGACATACGCGGAAGAAACGAAAAATTGTCGGGAGGGGGCCACTCCAGCGGACTCATGTCTTTTTTGAAGATAGGAGACAGAGCTGCAGGTGCAATTAAATCTGGCGGCACCACACGTAGGGCTGCAAAAATGGTAACCATTGACGCAGATCATCCAGAAATATTGGAATTTGTAAGATGGAAAGCCGGAGAAGAAAAAAAGGCCGCTGCATTAATCGCAGCCGGATTTTCAGGTGATTTTGAAGGGGAGGCTTTTCAAACCGTTTCAGGGCAAAATTCAAACAACTCGGTTCGCATCCCCAATTCTTTTTTTAAGGCATTGGAATCTGGTCGAGATTGGGAATTGAAAGGAAGAGCGGATGGAAAAACGATTTCTGTAATTCGGGCAATTGATTTATGGAACGAAATTGCAAAAGCGGCATGGGAATGTGCAGATCCCGGCGTGCAATTTGATTCCACCATAAATGAATGGCACACCTGTCCCAAAGGAGGAAAAATCAAGGCCTCAAATCCCTGTTCAGAGTTTATGTTTTTGGACGATACCGCCTGCAATTTAGCTTCTGTCAATCTTAAGAAATTTTGGAATCGGGAAGAGAAGCAATTTGATACCGAGGCCTTTCAACATGTGTGCCGGTTATGGACGATTGTACTCGAAGTTTCTGTTTTGGCAGCTCAATATCCATCCGCTGAAATTGCAAAAATGTCATTTGCTTATCGTCCACTTGGATTAGGATTTGCCAACCTTGGCAGTATGCTCATGTCTGCCGGAATTGGATATGATAGCGAAGAAGGAAAAACATTAGCCGCAGGAATTTCAGCCCTTATGACGGCAACGGTTTACAAAACATCATCAGAAATGGCCGAGGTTTTGGGTCCGTTTGAGCAATTCGCAGAAAACCGTGACGATATGCTACGGGTAATCAGAAACCACCGTTTCGCGGCTTACCATGCGCAAGATGCTTTTGAAGGAATTGAAGTAAATCCATTAGGAATTGACTCGCGTTTTTGCCCGGCCAATTTACTAAAGGCTGCCTGCGATGCCTGGGACCAAGCCTTACAATTGGGCGAGAAATTTGGTTACCGAAATGCACAAGCAAGTGTGATTGCGCCAACAGGTACAATCGGTCTTTTGATGGATTGCGATACGACAGGAATAGAACCTGATTTCGCCCTGGTGAAATTTAAGAAATTATCTGGCGGCGGATATTTCAAGATCGTAAATCAATCAGTTGCAGAAGGCTTAGAAACGCTAGGTTATGAAAAACAGCAACAAGCGGAAATCATTCGTTTTATTACCGGAAATGCGTCTTTTCAGCATTCCCCTCACATAAACCATGAGACCCTAAAAGCAAAAGGATTTTCCACGGTGGACATAGAAAGGGCTGAAGAATTGACTCGTTCTGCGATTGACTTACGCTTTGTTTTTTCGCCCTGGAATTTGGGTGAAGATTGTATGAAGAGACTTGGAGTTGAATCCGCAGTTTGGACCCAATCCGGTTTTGATTTACTGGAGTATTTAGGGTTTTCTGAATTAGAAATTCAGGAAGCCAATGATTTTGTGTGTGGCCATCAAACCGTTGAAGGCGCACCCGGTTTACAAGAGAAAGATTATTTTGTTTTTGATTGCGCCAATCGTTGCGGCCCTCGGGGAAAAAGGTTTTTGACTGCAGAAAGTCATTTATATATGATGGCAGCGGTACAGCAATTTATTTCAGGTGCAATTTCCAAAACCGTGAATTTGCCGCACGAAGTTTCACAGGCTGAAATCGCCAAAGTTTATGAAATGGCGTGGAAATTGGGCTTGAAATCTTGTGCTCTGTATCGCGATGGCAGCAAACAAGCTCAGCCTTTGGTAAGCAGAAAAAGAGTTGTAGATGAAAAAGTGGAGAGCCCTAAAATTTGGTCTGAAAAAGAAGTGCTCGATGCAGCCCAACGTCTCATGGCTGAATCTGCCGATACCCAATTTAAAAGGCAATTGAGTGGTATTGTGGAACGAAAAAAACTTCCTGGTCGAAGAAAGGGATTTACCCAAAAGGTGAAAATTGGCGGACATACGGTTTTTATTCGAACCGGTGAATACAACGATGGAACGCTGGGTGAAATTTTTATCGACATGCATAAAGAAGGGGCTGCATTTCGGTCCTTACTCAATTGCTTTGCCATCGCCATTTCTATCGGTTTACAGTATGGTGTACCGCTGGAAGAGTACGTAGATAAATTTACTTTCACCCGATTTGAACCCAGCGGCGTTTCAGATCACCCTAATATTAAAACAGCCACTTCTGTCGTTGATTTTATTTTCAGATTATTGGGGTATGAGTACCTTCAGCGAAATGATTTAGTTCACCTTTTGCCTGAAGAGCCGAATTTTTCAGACCCAAAACCTTCTGCTCAAAAGCATGAGACAATTCGCAAAACAAGTATGATATTGGCCAAAGACCAATCACAGGATTATTTGGGGCAAATGATGGGTGATGCCCCAATTTGTGAAACCTGTGGACATTTAACGGTTCGTTCCGGGACCTGTTACCGTTGTTTAAATTGCGGAAGCAGTTTAGGATGCAGTTAGGTTGAAAGAATCTGACGAAGCTGATTTTTTTCAATTTGTAAAACCTCTTCGGGTTTTCCGAATTGAATGATTTTTCCCTCATCTAAACGAATGACATGGCGGGCCATTCTGAAAATTTCAGGAATGTCGTGACTCACAAATATCATGGTGGTTTTACTTTCTGCTTGAAAACGAATAAGTAAATCCTGTATCCGTATTCTTAAATTCACATCCAAAGCGGATAGGGGTTCATCCATCAATAAAAGAGCAGGGCGTCTGGCAATTGCGCGTGCAATTGCGACTCTTTGTTGCTGACCGCCAGAAAGCTGATTAGGAAACCGTGAAAGAAGGGAGTTTATTTCCATTTCCTCGCAAAATTGTTGAATCCATTTTGAGTTGCCGGGCGAAGCGCCGAAAAAAATATTTTCTCGTGCAGACAGGTTCGGAAACAAACCATAATCCTGAAAAACGAACCCTACTTCTCTTTTTTGAATGGAAATATTTATTTTTTTTTCTTTCGAAAACCAAAGCGTGTCTCCAAAAGAAATGAGTCCTTTGTCGACCAAACTCAAGCCGGCCAACACCCTAAGCAAGGTGGTTTTTCCGGCACCGGAAGGCCCATAAATGCAGGTGATTTCTCCAATGGGAAAATCAAATTCTCCCTTTAAGTGAAAGTTTTCACCTTTTCCCGAAACCTGTTTTTCTATGTTGGCGAAAAGCGAACTCATGATTTTTTTCGGTTAAAAAGAAAAACCAAAAACAAAAAGAAAAGGCTACTCGACAAAAGCAGAATAGCATACGTATGTGCTGCGACATAATCCATAGCTTCGAAGCGGTCATAAATCGCAATGGAAGCAACCCTTGTTACGCCAGGAATACTTCCGCCCAACATCAGCACAACGCCAAATTCACCCATTGCATGGGCAAAGGCCATAACGATTCCCGTTATTAATCCCTGTTTTGCATTGGGAAGGAGAATGCGAAAAAAAGTCGTCCATTCACCTTTTCCCAGACTTAATGAAGACTCGCGCAAAGAAGGAGACAAAGCACGCAGGGCAGTCAGAAATGGATTTAGAAAAAAGGGTAAGCTGAAAAAAAACGAGCCGATAACGATGCCTGAAAAAGAAAAAACGAGTCGAATTCCCAGGTTTTCATCTAACCAATTTCCAAATGCGTTTGCAGGACTAAATGCGAGCAATAAATAGAAACCGATTACAGTGGGTGGCAAAAGAAGGGGAAGGCTTACTAAGGCCTCAATAAATGCTTTAACACTGCTTCTTGAACTGTTTAACCAAGCCGCCAGGGGAATGCCAAATCCAAGTAAAAACAATACAGTTGTGAATGCCAATTGAAGGGATAACCAGATTGGACCTGCAAATTCGTTTGCCATTTTGCCTGAAATTAAGGAATTACTCTTTAATACGTTAAGGGATTTTAAATCCAAAATTTTTGAGGGTGTTGCGCCCCTGTTCAGAGAAAAAGAAATCCTTGAATAAGGATGCATTCTGCTCATTTTCGTTTTTCAACACCAACATTTTTTGTCGCAAAGGAGAATACATTGCGGAATCAATAACAATAAAATCCGCTCCATTTTTTTTCATTTCTTTTCCTAAGACTAAAGAAAGGGAAAGAAATCCAACATCAGCAGCACCCGATTCGGCAAATTGTGAAGCTTGGGAAATGTTTTCTGCAAATACCAGCTTTGATTGCAGGGTATCAAACCAGCCCATTTTTTCTAAAAACTCCTTCGCTCTTTGTCCATAAGGCGCATGGTCAGGATTTGCAATCGCAATTTTTTTTACTTTGGGATTGAGCAAAAAATCTATTCCTTCCATTTTTAATTCTGGCAAACGGCTCCAAAGCACCAAAGTGCCAAAGGCATAAAATTGTGGCATCTCCTTTGCCAAATTCTTTTCATATATTTTTTGGGGATACTTTTCATCAGCTGAAAAAAACAAGTCAAATGGTGCTCCATTCAGTATTTGTTGTGTTAATTTTCCAGCCGAGCCAAACGTGATCTCACACACCATTTCCGGATGCAGTTTTTCGAAGTCAAATTTGATGGAATCAAGCGCGAGGCGTAAATCAGCGGCCGCCGCAATACGAATTCTTTTGTTTTCATTCGAATTACAACTGACCAAAAACAAAAACAATCCCGTTATTAAGAAGTGAGGTAAATTTTTTTTCAATTATATTTTACTTTTTTAAAATGTGCATTCTCACTTTTTACCATGACAATTGAATTCCACCGGCAAGTAAGCGTCCCCGCCTTTCTCCAAAATTAGAAGAAAAAACACCTTCCCCAGCAAATTCAAGGTAATGAATGCTCAATTTTATGGGAAAATAGAAGGGATATGCGTTTATTCCGACGTCAATCATACCTTCTCGGCTTTTCCCAAAGAATGTACTTTCTGTATTTGACTGAAAACCAGAAAAGGAAAGAGAGGGTTCTATTTGTCTTCCTCGGAAAAAAGAAAACAAATAGGAACTGCGAATATGCCAAACCGTATTTGTGTATTGAGTGGCGTGAAGTAGAGAAGGGTAAAGGGAAATTAAGCGTTGAGAATAATTACGAATAAGAAAGTCTAGCTCAGCATCAAGGCAAAATTTGGCATAATTGCAGACCACATCAAACCCTAATACACTATTATGTTTTGCGCCACCAGAAAAATCTTGAGCAAGAAGTGTTGAATCTCCCTCTGTGTTGCCTTGCCAACTTCCATTTATTCCAAGGGTCATACCTTTTCGTTTTCCTTTAAATTGGGTTTTGTGTTGAAGGGAATATTTTTCGCTTTCTGCTTCACCCATGAAAAAGGCAAGCCTTCCCGTTACGATGGGTGGATGTTGTAAAAAGGCATTGCGCTTCTCTGAATGAAAAATCCCAACATCATATCTGAAGCCTTTTTTTTCCTTTTTAAAAATACCGCCGGCGTTTATACCCGGTGCCCGACCTTTTGAAATTCCCAACAGGTGCATGCGCGGATAAAAATTGGTAAATAATTTTTCGAAACCGCTATGCTGAAAGGCTGAATTCATACTCTCTCTTCCCACCTGTGGTCTGAAATATCCACCCGATACAATCAAATGTTGAGGAATGAATTGCCAGGAAATAATCGCATCCCAAAGCATAGGCTTTGATTGGATGGATTTTTGCAAAAAACCAGGCAAAGCAGTATTTGCATTTCGACCGAGATTATCGAAAGCGCCCATCACGTAATAATTCAGTTTAGGATGTGGTGAGCCCTCATACCCAAGGCGCACCCGCCTTAGAAAAAGATTAAAATGGGGGGGTATCCCAATCCCAGCTTCGGTATGTGCATCCGCCGTTTCTCCGGCCCAAAGTTGAACTTGTATCCTGAAGTTAAGGTTAATCGCCCTTCCTCTAAAAATTGAATCTGTTTGGCTTTGTAAGGGATATACATGCAAGGATAAAAGGAAAATTGACAAAAATACTTTAAGAGGAAATGCCATTTGTGCGCAAAAAAAAATGATTTGGGGCAAGAATAAAAGGTAATTCCTGATCCACAAATGACAATAGTCACAGTTTATGCAAAATTCTAAATATTTATATAATGCTGACAAAAGTCATTTTCTCAAATGATGGTCATCAGATAAAAAAAGTCAGTTTTTGAATTGCTTTGGCCTTAAATCAGTTCGAATAGAAAAAATAATTCCTTCTGATGGAGGAGAAAAAGTATGGCAGGATTTAAATTTAAAGAATTTTTAAAGGCAGGTCACGCCCCGACATTGTTTTCTGCTTTTTTATATTTTGATTTTTGTTTTGCGGTGTGGGTGTTAAATGGTGCAATGGCGCCCTATATCAGCGAACATTTCAATTTGAGCCCTGCCCAAAAAGGGTTTATGATTTCGGTCCCCATTCTGGCCGGGGCATTCATGCGCTTTCCGCTCGGTCTTTTAGCCCAATATATTGGCCGAAAAGCGGCTGCAATGGTTGAAATGAGTTTAATCATGTTAGCCCTTTGCTACGGCTATTTCATGGTTGAGACCTATTCAGATGTCTTAATTATGGGCGTTTTGTTAGGAATTGCAGGTGCCAGTTTTGGTGTAGCCCTTTCTTTAGGCTCCGGTTCATTTCCTCCAAAGTATAAAGGCTTGGCGATGGGAATTTCGGGAGCAGGAAATTCAGGAACCGTTTTGGCTGTTTTGTTTGCGCCCCCCTTAGCTGAGGCCTACGGTTGGCAAACGGTGTATGGATTTGCCGCCTTTACCATGTTAATCCCTATGGTGGTAATGCTCATTTTTGCAAAAGAGCCAGCCGATAGAGAACATCAAACTTTAAAGGAGCATTTGAAATGTTTATGGGAAAAGGATGGTTGGGTTTTCAATTTGGTTTATATAATTACTTTCGGCGGATTCATCGGCCTGAGTAACTTTCTTCCTACTTATTTTCATGATCAGTTCGGGGTAACCAAAATTCAAGCCGGGCAATTAACCATGTTAGCTGCGCTCATGGGTAGTGCGATTCGGGTTGTCGGTGGTTTTGTTTCTGATCGTTGGGGAGGAATCAATACACTTACGCTCATTTTTGGTTTGGTAATCATATGCATGTTCGTTGCCTCCTTTCATCTTTCCTTAGTTTCTACTACCATTTTGTTCATGTTGTGTTTTGCTGCACTGGGTGCCGGCAATGGGGCGCTATTTCAACTGGTTCCCTTACGTTGGCCATTAACCACTGCGGTCGCAGGCTCTATGATCGGTGAAATCGGTGCTTTAGGCGGTGGTTTTATTCCGAATGTAATGGGCCAATCCAAACAAATTACAGGAGAGTTTTCTGCCGGATTTCTTGCCTTTGTCGGCCTTGCTTTGGTCGCCTTAGTCATTTTAAGAGTGGCGCAAAGAAGTTGGGTCAAAACTTGGGTCGCGAAAGGAGGAATCGCAAAAGTGAAGCCAAAAGGAGAGGAATCTGTTGAAGTAGAAACAATGATAAAGCCAAAGCAAATGCCAGGCTATCAGCCTGCCACAGGCTTGAATGGACTCGGATTTCATACTATTATTTATCCTGTTGGAAATTCAGAATTGACAGACAAAGCGAATAAAACTGCGGCTTCCATAGCCCTCATGTCCGACGCAGAATTGATATTGGTTTTTGTCGAAGACAAATGGCAAAACGCAGGGGTGCTCGCTTCCGGTTCAGAAGAGTGGTCCCAAATCAGGGAGCAATGGAATGCAGAAGGAAAATCAATTCTGGATGAAGAAGAACAAAAAATGGCAGCCCTTGGTGTTTCGAAAATCAAGAAAGTGTTTCGCTCGGGTTCTGTTTCAGATGAAATCGTGGCTGAGGCAAATGCAAGAAATGCAGATCTTATCATCCTGGCAAGCCATAAACAATCACCCATTGGCAAACTCTTGATGGGTAGTCGCACCTATGGCATTTTCCAAACTGCCAATTGTCCAATTGTTAGAATCGTTCGGTAATTAAATACAAAAATTATGGCTACTTGGCTTGAAAAATGGGTTCCCGAAGACAATCAATTTTGGGAAAAAACAGGAAGTAAAATCGCTTGGCGCACGCTTATCATTACCACAGGCGCATTAATGTTGTCTTTTGCAACCTGGTTTATGATGAGTGCAATTGTGGTGAAGCTACCTCAAATTGGGTTCACGTTTACAAAAATGCAATTGTTTTGGCTTGCTGCCATGCCGGGTCTTGCAGGGGGAACGCTCAGAATCATTCATACTTTTTTAATTCCCATTGCCGGGTCACGACACACAATTGCAATCTCAACGATTATAAAATTACTTCCCGCAGTGGGAATCGGAATGGCAATCATGAATCCCGGAACTCCTTTTTGGGTCTTTATGGTGCTTGCCTTTACTGCAGGTTTTGGCGGAGGAGATTTTTCATCTTACATGCCAAGTACAAGTATCTTTTTTCCAAAACGCTTGCAAGGAACGGCATTAGGAATTCAGGCTGGAATTGGAAATTTTGGGGTGAGCCTAACCCAATTTATTACGCCTTGGATTATTGGTTTTGCTGCTTTTGGGGCAATGAGTGGAGAAAGCCAGATCCTCACGCTGAAAACAGGAGCAACCAAAAGTGTATGGTTGCACAACGCTGCCTTTATTTATGTTCCTTTCCTAATCGCCTTCGCACTTCTGGCTTGGTTTTATTTGAAAAGTATTCCGGTCAAAGCATCCTTCAGAGAGCAATTCGATATTTTTAGCAATAAACATACTTGGTTTTGCACGATTATTTATGTGATGACATTTGGTGCATTTTCCGGTCTCGCAGCTACCTTTCCTTTAATGATAAAGAATTTGTATGGTGGATTCGAAAATGCTCCAGACCCGCTCAAATACGCCTTTTATGGCCCCTTAATTGGTTCGGCGAGCCGGGTATTATTTGGCTTTGTAGCAGACAAAACCGGAGGCGCAATTCTTACCTTAATTTCAGGAATTGCGCTCATTATTGGCTGTGTGATGTTGTTGACCATGGGCTTGGTTGCACCGATTTCCATGGAAACATTTCCAATGTTTGTAACCGTAATGCTAGGCCTTTTCTTTTTTACCGGAATTGGCAACGCTTCAACCTTCAGGCAATTCCCCATCATATTTGGCGAGAACCCAAGACAGGGCGCAGGTGTGATTGGATGGACCGCAGCCATCGCCGCTTATGGCCCATTTATATTTTCAATTCTGATAGGAATGGTAATCACAGCCAATGGAAATGCAAACGCTTTCTTCTATGGCTTGATTGTTTTCTTTTTTATCGCAACCGCACTGAATTGGTATTACTATACCCGAAAAGGTTGTGAAAAACCCTGCTAATAAAAAACTAATTCATTAATTATGAAATTGAATAAAATAGGTATGCATTTGGTCATTTTATTTGGAATTGGCCTTTTGCCTTTTGGTTTATGTGCACAAATCATCTGGTCTCCCCAATATCTGGGCCGCGCTGAATACAGACATGGTTTTCAAGCGCTATCTGGAAAAGCCCAAGACCCCGCTTTTTTTGTTTCGCAACGGGCTAGATTGGGCTTCAAATACAATGCAGAAAAATTTAAAATTGGGATGTCGGTACAGGACATTCGCACATGGGGCTCAACTTCAAATTCTGCTATCGATGCAACGGGTTTACTTTCCCTGCATGAGGGGTTTGTAGAAGTGTTGTTCAATTCCAAATTGAGTGTAAAGGCCGGTCGTCAGGAAATCGCGTATGACGAAGATCGCATTTTTGGGTCCCTTGATTGGGCTATGCAAGCGAGAAGGCATGATGCAGCGTTGATAAAATGGGAGGATTCAACGCTGAAAGTTCATGTTGGAACCGCATACAATCAAGACAGAGAACTGTTTAGTACAGCCTATTATTCTGTCGCCGGAAACTACAAGACCTTTCAATATTTGTATTGTCAAAAAATCATGAACAAATTGAATTTGTCGCTTTTGGTTTTAAATAATGGGCTACAATGGAGAACCTTAGATTCTACCGGTGCAGTAACGGCTAGCGGTATTCGGTTTAGCCAAACGGCAGGTTTGAGGGCTGCCTATATTGCAGACAAATTAGGCGCAAACGGCACTTTTTATCTTCAAATTGGAAAAGATGTCGCTGACAAAGATTTGTTCGCTTACCAAGCCTCAGCTGAAGTTTTTTATAAACTGAATTCCAAAATTAAGTTAACCCTTGGGGGCGAAATACTTTCGGGTACAACTCAAATCAATCCTGATGCCACAAAGAATAATAGCTTTAATCCTTTTTATGGAACCAATCATCGTTTTAATGGATATATGGATTATTTTTATGTTGGCAATCACGCAAATTCCGTTGGGCTGATTGACCCCTACGTAAAAATTCTTTATTCACCTGACCGATTTTATGCAGGTTTAGACGTTCATTACTTTTTGTCGGCAGCTGATATTCGCGACGTTACAAATCCTACAACCGCAATGAGCAGTGCCTTGGGCATAGAATTGGATCTTTCTTTGGGATATAAAATTACTGATCACCTTTCTCTTCAAGGAGGTTACTCTCACATGTTGGGTACCGATTCAATGGTTGCCATCAGAGGTGGAGCAAAGGATGAAATCAGCAACTGGGCTTATTTCAGCATCTTAGCAAGGCCGGGCGCAGCTAAGTTCCCCAGAACCGGATTGAAAATTTAATTGAATAAGGTTGATAAAGGGTCTGGTTCGGTGAAATGCTGAGCCAGACTTTTCCTTTTTTGACAGCTTGGGTTTACCTTTGTTCGAAATCTGATTTGCATTGACTAAAAAATTCCAAACACCCCATTGTGAGAATTGTCTGGTAAAAGACAAGTCTATTTTTCATATTCTTTCTGTTGATGAAGTAAGGACTCTTGCAGATTCGAGAGGCTGTAACATGTTTTCAAAAGGGCAAGTTTTGTTTCATGAGGGTAGTTTTTCTCACGGTCTCTTTGTAGTGTATTCCGGAAAAGTTAAGGTCTTCAAATTAGGAGCTGATGGAAAGGAGCAAATCGTAAGGTTGGCTCGATCGGGAGAATTGTTAGGTTATCGATCCCTGATTTCTGGTGAAAAATGTAATGCGACAGCTGAGGCTTTAGAAAATACGGTTGCTTGTCATATTCCCAAGGAAACCCTTTTCGAATTTATGCGGAGCAATCCAGGTTTGTCTTTGAAATTTATGGAATTGCTTGCCAAAGATTTACGGCAAGCCGAAGAAAAAATTACCCATTTGGCACAAGATTCGGTGCGCCAAAGATTAGCACAAACCCTTTTATTGCTACAAGAAAATTTTGGCTTCGCTGCAGACGGAAAAACCCTTGATATTATTCTCAGTCGTGAAGATTTAGCGAGCATCGTGGGCACTGCAACCGAAACGGTCATTCGCCTTCTTTCTGAATTCAAAAAAGACGCAATGATCGACCTTGTCGAAAAGAAAATCGTTATTCTAGACCGGGATAACCTGTTAAGAACGAGCAATTTGTTTGAATAAGGTAGAGTTTTAGGTCGGCAGTGAAATGCCTCCCTTTGTTTTCTCACTACAGAAGATAAAGGGTTTCATCAGTACCAACTAAATAATCCACTATTATTTGTTTACGACTACCTCTCTGGATTGATGATCAGTTTTCCATAACCACGGTCTCACCTCCAACCCGTTTTATCCCTCTTTTCTGAATAATGACAAAAATCATATAGTCAAGTGAGGGTCATCAGGTATTAACTCCTGTTCATAGGGGAATTTGCAGCCATTCACCAATTAGGTATTTGGTTATGAAACCGCTTAAAACATCTCTTTTTTCTTTCCTTTTGTTGTTTTTTGGCTTTAATGTCCAATCTCAGGTAAAAGGAAATGAGCTTTTTCAGAAAAACTGTATTGCCTGCCATACTGTCGGTAAAGGCAAAGTAATAGGGCCTGACCTGAAAGGAATTTCAGCGCGCCGAAGTGAGGATTGGATTATTCGTTTTGTGAAAAATTCTCAGGATATGATTAAAGCAGGTGACGCACAGGCTGTTGCGCTTTTTGAGGAGAATTACAAAATGGTAATGCCCCCACAACCTTTAAATGATGAAGAAATTAGAGAGGTGTTGAAGTATATAGCAGCCGAGGGCGGAGATAGTGGAGCCGTAAGTGCACCTCAAGCCAATTCCACCCCAGCAGTTCCGGAGACAGCCGGTGATGCGACAAATGGCGAGCACCTTTTTTTAGGAATGCGTCGTTTTTCACGCGGTGGGCCATCTTGTAATTCTTGTCACCACCTTGATTTTAAAAATAGCATTGCAGGCGGAAGTTTTTCCAAAAATCTAACAGAAGCCAAAACCAGATTGACAGAAGCTGGGATAAAGGGAATTCTTGCAAGTCTTCCATTTCCTGCAATGAAAGATGCATATGGTAGAGATACACTAAGTAAGCAGGAAATCAATGACCTCGTCGCTTTTCTTGGCATTGTAGATGATCAAAAGGCAACCGCAACTGTCAAAGACTTAGGCACTACTCTATTATTAGGGGGAATAATTGCCGCAACCGGATTGTTGATTCTCTATTCACTTGTATG
>JAYSVQ010000146.1:0-6466 GCA_043718485.1 Bacteroidota bacterium | reverse complement strand
ATAATTAATGGCGCAAATCCAGGGGATGAAGTTTGGGTTTCATGTGGTACTTATTATACTACTGGGGGCAACAATCGCTCGATTTCTTTCTCCATGAAAACAGGCGTAAGCATTTATGGTAGTTTTCAAGGAACCGAAACCACACTAAACCAAAGAGTATTTTCTTGCGGCTATTGTAGTACCTTAAGTGGTGAAATAGGCACATCAAATTCAAACGATAATAGTTACAAGGTGGTGTACAATCAATTGCTTGACTCAACTGCAATCCTTGATGGTTTTGTAATACAAGGTGGATTTGACAATCGCTCACCAACAAGTGCAGGAAATGGATTGGGAGGTGGAATGTACAACCATGGATTCGGTACAGGTGCTTATTGCCACCCTACAGTTCGAAATTGCCTTTTCAAAAACAACCTGGCTTCCTGGGGTTCAGGGGCTTTCAACAATGGTTACAACTTGGGAAACAGCGAACCAACGTACATAAATTGCATTTTTTATAATAATCACGCGCTTATTGAGGCGGGTGGAATGGATAGCTATGGCGTAGGCGGAAATGCAAGTCCAGCCTTGTTTAATTGCATTTTTTACGGAAACACATCTGCGACAAATGTAGGCGCCATGTATGCCTGGGGTGGAAATGCAGGCGGTAACTGCCACCCTGTCTTAACAAATTGTGTGTTTGCCAATAATACTGCTATTAATGGCTACGGGGGGGCGTTCATTGCAGATAATTTAGATGAGAATGGAACAACTTCTTCGGGTTCTTGTACCGTTACCTTAAAAAATTGTATTGTTTGGCACAATACTTCAACTCAAGCCGGCCCTCAATTTTATATTAAAGGCATAGGGGCTCAGGTGATTTCAACTTTCAGTAATATTGATACAGCAGGGCAAAATTTTCCTCACCTATTATCCGGCACGGGAACCGGAAATATTTTTACTCAACCCTTGTTGGTAGATTGGTTAAATGCGCTTGGTGCTGATTCTTGTTGGTTAACGCAAGATGATGGATTGCGTCTTCAAAACCTTTCCCCTTGTATAGACTCAGGCGATAGCTTAGCTACTTACGGAATGGATGTAAGTGGTGTTGATAGAGTGAGTGGAACCCAAATTGATATGGGTGCTTATGAATTTCAACAACCGATGGCAAGGAATTTTCCTTCCCTTAATTCTGAATTTCTCATTTTCCCTAATCCGGTTAAAGACCTACTTTTCATCAGGAATCAAGCTACCGTAACTTCTGAAATTTTTATACTCAATGTTCACGGTGTAACTGTTTATCAATCAAATTTTACGCTAAGTGGAAACCCTGAATTGAATACTCTTGATATTGAATTTCTGCTTCCCGGATTATACTTTGTTTCGATTAATGGAGTATCTCGAATGATTGTAAAGGAGTAATTCCTACGAAAATAATAGTGTAAACAGATTTACCTTTCCTTCCAACATACAACTAAAAAAAACGAGATGAACATCAAAGTCAATAAATACGCAAAAGCCTACGCAGAAGATTCGATTACCATTCAGGCTTCAGCAGAAAAAGTGTATTCCATTCTCAGCGACATAAATAATTGGACGACATGGCTTTCAAATGTAGTAGAGCCAAAATTAGAGGGGCCGCCGGAAGAGGAAAAAGAATTTACCTGGATTGCCTCCGGATTAAAAATAAAATCGACATTGCATACTGTCATCCCCAATTCAGCCTTCGGTTGGACCGGAAAAATGCTGTGGATTTCTGCTATTCACAATTGGAGCCTTTCTGAAGAAAACGGAATCTGCACCGTGCATGTTGAGGAATCTATGGAAGGCTTTCTTGCCGGTACCATGAAAAGCACCATGATCAAAAGCATGAAAAAGGGCTTGATTGGGCTGAAAACTGAATCTGAAAAAAGCGAGTAATATCTCGCAACCCTTTTCTTATCTAAAGGCAGAAATGCCCGTTACATCCATTCCAGTAATAAGCAGATGAATGTCGTGCGTACCCTCGTAAGTAACCACAGATTCAAGGTTAGCCATGTGTCGCATGATGGGGTACTCACCGGTGATGCCCATTCCCCCTAATATTTGTCGCGCTTCGCGTCCGATCTGTAATGCCATATCTACATTGTTGCGCTTGGCCATACTCACCTGCGACGCCGTCGCACGGTCTTCATTTTTCAATTGCCCTAAACGCATCGTCAACAATTGAGCTTTGGTAATTTCGGTTACCATCTCTGCCAATTTCTTTTGTGTCAACTGAAACCCACCTATCGGTCGGTCAAATTGAATGCGTTGCTTTGAATATTGAAGCGCAGTATCATAACAACTCATGGCGGCGCCGATCGCACCCCAAGCAATGCCATATCGGGCAGAATCCAAACAAGCCAAGGGACCTTTTAAGCCCGAAACACCGGGAAAAATATTTTCTTTTGGAACTTTAACATTGTCAAAAACCAATTCACCGGTTGCGGAAGCGCGAAGCGACCACTTGTTATGAATTTCGGGCGTAGAAAAGCCTTCCATGCCGCGCTCAACTATTAATCCATGAATTTTTCCTTGTTCGTTTTTAGCCCAAACCACTGCAATATGTGCGAAAGGGGAATTCGATATCCAGGTTTTTGCGCCGTTTAATATCACATGGTCGCCCGCATCTTTAAAATTGCTGAGCATGCCACCTGGATTGGAGCCAAAATCTGGTTCGGTTAAGCCGAAACATCCCATCATCTCGCCGCTGGCGAGCTTGGGCAAATATTTTTTGCGCTGGGCCTCACTTCCAAATTTGTAAATGGGATACATTACCAATGAACCTTGCACCGAAATCATCGAGCGCAAACCCGAATCACAGCGCTCAATCTCTTGCATGATTATGCCATACGAAATTTGGTCTAATCCTGCGCAACCATATTCTTTTGGCAAAGCAGGACCAAACAATCCCAAGTCCCCGATTTCAGGAATCAAGTGCAGCGGACAATGATTGTTTTGCGCCCACTCTTCAATATGGGGTTGAACTTTATCGTCAATCCATTTTCGAACCGATGCCCGAATTATTTTTTGCTCTTCGTTGAGCAACTCATCCATCAAATAATAATCAGGTGGATTGTAAGGAAATGCTGCCATCTTTATTTTATATCAATAGGAGTAATAAAAACAGAATCAAAAATCAACTTCAAGAAATTCCATCCCAAAATAACCAATGAAATTCAGGCTTGAAAATAATGCGCTTTATCTGGAGGGCAAATGTAGAAATATTCCGGCGAAGGGAGGAGCATTCGGTTTAATTTTCAACCACGATTTTACCTTTATGGATAAGCGTTTCTACCGGGTTCTGACTATGATAATAAGCAATCTGCGCAAGATTTTCCATTTTACGGGTAATAATTAAGTCTGCATCCTTACCCACTTCTATGCTTCCCTTTTCGGCTAAAAGATCAAGCGCGCAGGCCGCATTAAAGGTCAGACAATTCAATGCCTCTTCAGGCAAAAGTTTCATGCGAAGGCAAGCCAGCGCCATCATAAAAGGCATGCTGCCTGAGGGCGAAGAACCGGGGTTAAAATCACTCGCTAAATTGATTTTTGCGCCCGCTTCAATCAGTTGTCTTGCAGGCGCAAAAGGAATGTCTAAATAAAAAGAACAGCCGGGTAATAAGGTTGCAAGCGTACCTGAATGCCTCAACGCTAAAATATCTTCGGGCCGGCAAATTTCGAGATGGTCCACAGATAACGCTCTATTCTCAATTGCTGCCTGAATGCCCCCAATAGCCGTGAATTGATTTACATGAATTTTAGATTTCAAGCCCTGCTTTTCTCCGGCTTGCATGATGCGAATGGAATCCTCAACTGAAAAGTAATTTGTCTCACAAAAAACATCAACAAAATCTACAAGCTTTTCAGCTGCAGCCTGGGGAATCATTTCCTCGACTACAATATCTACCCATTGTTGCGACTTTCCCTTATAGGCTTCTTGCAGTGCATGCGCTCCTAAAAGTGTAGTTTTAACTGTAATATTTCCAAGATTTCCAATTTGGCGGGCAATGCGCAACATGCGCAATTCATCTTTTACACTCAGGCCATATCCTGATTTTATCTCAACCGTTGTGGTGCCGGTTTTTTGAATTTCTGCGATGCGCAACAGCGCAGATTGCAACAATTCCTCGTCTGAACATTCCTGAAGTTTTCGAGCAGAGTTTAGAATGCCGCCGCCTTTAGCGGCGATTTCTGCGTAGCTCAATCCCTTGATTTTATCAACGAATTCTTCTTCTCTTCCGCGTGCAAAAATCAGATGTGTATGGGAATCCACAAATCCGGGAAGCACCATTTTCCCTTTGCAGTCAATTGTTTTTTGGGCTTCCTTCTCTTGCGGGCAAACCCCCGTTCCAATTGCGAAAATTTTTTCGCCTTCAATCCAAACCCATGCATTTGAAAGGGGAGCCGTATTTTTTAAATCTTCGCCGGTTTTGGGCTGAACCTGACCATCGCCGAGGCGATGAAGGGTGTCAATATTTTTGAGGAGGACTTTCATGTAGAGAAAAATGAGATGCGAAAGTCCTGTTATTCATTACCGCCTTCGTTGCCAGATTCTTTTTTCCCTTTTTTATCGTCTTGTCTTTCTTTCAGCGCTCGCTTTTCTTCAGGAGAATTCCATTTTGTACCGATATGGTGATACAAATGAAAACTAGGGTCTTCTGTAAGTGACTTCACCAAAGAATCTAGGCTATACACAGCGCTGTTTACATTGTGGTAGAGAAGGGTATCATTCACTAATTTTCCGATAGAGTTTTCTCCATTATTTATTCTACCCATCAATCCCTCTACTTCTGCTACGGCAGATGAAGTTCGATTCAACACCCGCCTGATATCTGAGGTAGCAACCACAAGGGAATCAGAAAAGGTACCGACATTCCCTACAATTTTCGAAATGTTCTCGTTTTGATTTTTAATATTGGCAAGTATAGAATTTGTTTTGCTTACTGCCCCTTGGGCTGAACCGGTCAAGGAATCAACTTTTACGGTAATTCTTTTAAAGTCATCACTTACACCCGCAAAATTCTCCATGATTTTATCGATGCGATTGCCGTTGGTTTCATCCATCGTTACATTCATCCATCCTACAAATTTCTCTAATTGAGAAAGCAGTTCCTGGAGTTTGTCTTTAAGTGGAAGCAACTCTTCTTTTACCTGATCAGAAAGGGATTTATCGATGGTGCCTTCTAAAAACAAGCCACTTTTTGCCGCTTGTGCAGAACTGCCTTGCACAATTTTCATCGCCTTGCTGCCCAAAATATCGGCGTCATAAATCATGGCTTTAGAATCTACGGGAACGTTCAGCGTTTCATCTACATTAAAAGATACGGTAATGCTTCCCTCTTTTTTATCGAGTTGCAAATCACGAACCTGACCCACTCTTAATCCATTAAAAAAAACAGGGCTTCCTGAGGCTAAGCCATTTACGTTTTTGTATTTAGCATAGAGAATAAAATTTTTCTGAAAGATTTTGGTATCCTTCAAAAAAGTAAATCCAAGAATGAGCAGCGTAATGGAAATGGCTCCCAAAAGGCCGACTTTAGTTTCGTTATTTATTTTCAACAGACCAAGAAGGCTTAAAAACAGGTTAAAATTAGCAAACGCCTGACGAGGGACAAATTCATTTATTAAAGGGCATCTCTAAAAACCCTTGATACTGCGTTATGCGAATTTAGAGGTGCCCCAAAGGTGCCTAATCGCCTGACTGTGGGCCTAATGCTTAATCAATGGCCTGATTGTAAGCATCAATAGCTTTCCAAATTGAGTAGGCAATTGCCTTTCTTCCGGCTTCTGAATTCAGGTATTTTTCATCGTCTTTGTTTGAGATGAATCCGGTTTCAATCAAGATAGAGGGTGTCGCTGCTTTCCAAAGCACCAAAAAACCGGCTTGCTTTACACCCCGGCTACTTTTGCCATTGCTTAGAAATTGGGACTCTACATTTTTGGCCAATGCTATGGATTGCTTTAGAAAAGCGTTCTTTACTAAGCTAAATAAAATAAAGGCCTCAGGGGAAGTCGGGTCAAATCCCTCATATTCTTCCTCATAATTATCTTCCATCAAAATGGATTTATTCTCGTTCATGATTAAATCCATGTTTGCATCTTCCTTATGCAAACCCATTACATAGGTCTCTGAGCCGAAAGGAACCGTACTTTTATTGGCATTGCAATGAATGGAAATAAAGAAATCGGCTGCATTGGCGTAAGAAGTCTTTGCCCGATTATGCAATTCAATAAACTTGTCGTCGTTGCGTGTGAGTATGATTTTTACCTCGGGAGCCTTTTCTTTTATGATTTTCTCTAATTCCAGCGCGATTCCGAGGGTAATGTTCTTCTCCCAAGCCTCAGAACCGTGTGCTCCGGGGTCTTTTCCGCCGTGGCCCGCATCAATCACCAATAGTTTTATTTTGCCGCTTGAGAATGGAAAAGGGGCAGGATGCCAAGAAGTTAGGCCTATTCCGGCGAG
>JAYSVQ010000145.1:0-6478 GCA_043718485.1 Bacteroidota bacterium | reverse complement strand
GCAAGGCCAATAGATTCTGCCCCTTCGGTTTGCTTGCCTAATTCAAAACCATCAACCTTAAATTTAAACATGGTTTTTCCGGCCTTAATTGGCTTTGACAAATCCGGTGAGGTTATGGAAACCCTGGCGTTTTCATAACCGCCCTTTGATTTCATTTCTTCGATTTTAAGGGTGCTTTTTTCCCAGCCGGTTACAATTTTGACTGTATCGTTTGCGGGTCCTTCTTTTGATTTTCCGCCACCACAACCAACAAAAATTAGGCTGCCTGCCAGAAAGAAAATGAGTTTGATTTTTTTCATGAGAATGAAGTATGTAGGCCACAAAGTAGGTCTTTGCTTTTCAAATTGCCAAAATCCTTTTTATTCTTTAATGAACATGGCGAGTAATTTTTCATTCAGGTTGGTTCTGATTTCTAAAAAATAAGTACCCTTTGCCATGCCCTGTAGCGAAACTTCAACCTGGCTATAACCAATTGATTGCCAATTACATGCAAGCTCTTTTCCTTCTAAAGTCATGAGAATAACCGCTGTGGGTTTGCCCTTTGAATTCCATTTCGCATGCAAAGTTTCTTTGGCGGGATTTGGATACAAATCCAACGCAATAACAGGGGAAATGTCTTTCTCGATGGCGATAAAATCAGCCGTAATTCTTCCAATTGCATACTCACCTTGCAACAACCGGTCTAAATGAATTCTGCCTTTTTTATCATTTGGCGAACCCCAATTTACCTGATAGTCAGGTGCCAATTGCCAATCTGTTCTTGGGTCTGGTCTAAAAAATAACACCAAAGAATCTTCTCTAAAATTGAGCCAGGGCAAATCAATATAAGAGTTGGTGCCGCCGCTTGAAACGCTGCCATCATAAATAAATTCGGCTGAGCATCTAAAGCCATTCGGAATAATACCCTCGACCTTCCAATATCGATTGGTGCTTAAACTAAAACCGGTGTGCGGAAGTTGAAAAGTATCGGCTGCCACATAACTATGAATCACGCGAACCAAAGCAGAGTCAGGCAGGGAATCAATATTCAATTCCATGTAAGTCGGACTTAAATCATGAAAACCTAAAGCCTGAATAACGGATTCACGCTCTATAGATGCATCTCCAAATTTTTGATTGGGATCAGCAAAAACAGCTATCGGATTAAAAGGCAAGGTAAAAGTTGCGCTTCCGCTTTGGCCATTCCAGGAAATACTGCGAATTTCCTTTTCCCATCCGCTACCGATAAAAGCAATTTCTAATGAATTTTGATTGCAAAGCAAAGTTGCTTCTCTCAGTTTTTGTTTTGCTGTAACGGTCACTTGAAAATTCCCACCTGAAAAAACGGAATGAAACGTATCGACAGAATAGTGCACAAATCCGGGCTGATAAATCCATGCATCAAAAAAGCCATCGAGGCTCAGGCCTGAATAATTCTCAAGCGTATTTTTTAGTGAATCAGAATGTGCATTTCCAAACGCACGGTCCGCAAAAAACTGCTTAATCCCTCCAAAAAACAGAGAGTCGCCCATATAGCCTCGCAAGGCGTGCGCCATCATGGCGCCTTTGTCATATACTGTTTTTCCGTATGTGAAATTATGGGGCACACCTGAAACCGCCCGAAAGATGCCATCTAAAATATGGGCGCGGCGCAAGACATCGTTTGAATTGGTTCTTACATAATCCCGAAAAGCAGTTTCACCATACACTTCTTCCTGAAACAAGGCTACGCAATAGGAAGCCAATCCCTCATTAATCCACATTTCCTCGGCAACATTGCAGGTGACTAAATTTCCAAACCAACTATGGGCGAGTTCATGCATGATGGTATTTTCTCCTGCAAGTGTACCGTTTAAAAATGCAACCGGAAAAGCAACATTGGTTGCATGCTCCATTGCACCTGCATTGAAAGGCACACCTACGAAACCAATTCTTTCAAATTGCATTGGGCCGAGTCGATATTCAAAGGCATCAAATGCAGCATGCAGGTTGGCAAACAAAACAAGGGCATCTAAACTATCGACAGCCTTCACATGCAATAAAACCGGCACGGTATCGCCCGCCATGCTCACAAAAGAATCTCTTAATTCGATATAGTTGGCTACTGCCATTGAGGCCAAATACGTTGGAATGGGGTCTCTGTGTCGCCAAAACCAAGTCTGGGTTCCATTTGCATTGGGCGTAACCGATTGCAAGCTGCCGCCACAAACTGCCATTTGACCTAAGGGTGCTTTCACATAATATTCATAAAGGGCTTTGTCTGTAAAATTATCCCGACAAGGAAACCACACCCTGCCATAATTATGTGGGTCGGCATCAAAACCCACTCCAATATTGAAAATATAGGCATTTGAGGTGGTGTCGCTAAAATAATATCCGCCAAATGTACTTGCATCCAACACAGGTGAACCATGATACCAAATTTTCAGGCGCACGGTGTCGCTTGTATTTGCAGTTGCCAAAAGGGTGGCTCTTAGTAGGGTATCATTATAGGACCAGGTTAGAGAAACATTATTTTGCTTTATTGAATCGACCTGCAATTCTAAAAGGTCAAAAGAAACTTGGTTTACGTTATTCACCGTCGGACTAAAATCAATTTCAGTCATTGCCCGAAGGGCTTTGTTTCCATACTCTATGGAATCAATATGAATACGGTACGAAATTACGTTTACCGAATCAGGCCCCGATGAAAACAAGGCGCAAGAAAAGGAACAAAAAAGGAAAAGTGTAAATGCAGTTTTCATTCTTGAAAAATAATTGTGATTGAAAAAGGGCTAATCTAATTCCCTGGAAACTTCCTGAATAAACACGCCTACCCATCCATACACGACCAATAACCATGCAGGGGCATTGCCCAGCAAATCTTTTTGCGTGTAAACAAAATAGTTAATTCCGGCACCCGGACTTATGAAAACCGATTCTACTAACAAGCCGGTAACCCCGATTAAACAAAATGCTAAAATATATATTTTTCTATGGCCGAGGGCAAGATAAAAAACACTGGCAATCCAAAAGGCGAGATAATAATTCAAATGCCAGGGAGACTCCATGAGATAAAAGCCCAAGGCATAGGCAAGAAAAACCATCCCAATTGAAACAGGAATTAGTATGCGGGTATCGTTTTCAAATTGGGTATCTCGCCTTTTAAATCTTCCAGAAAGTTGCCTTTTAAAAATGACCCAATAGACAAGCATTCCCACGCCGGCGAAACCCATTTGAAAGGGAACATACCAAGGCCAATTGCATTGCGGCGTTAAGGCCCGTCGAATCAAATAGGTCTGAACGTCTTTACAAGTATGAAAAAGGTCGAGCGGACCAATCAAAAATGCGCCCGCTAAAAAAATCCAGAGCGCCGCATTTAACCATGTCCGAGTCGTTTTTTTCATTTTACATTAATGGTGGTGGCCACCCGGGCCATGCACGTGGCCGTGCGACAACTCCTCGGCTGAGGCTTTTCTAATTTCCAGAATATTTCCTTTGAAATTAAGATTTTTCCCAGCCATAGGATGATTAAAATCCATTTTCACCGTCTCTAAACTTCTTGATTTTACCACTCCTCGCAAAGGATAGCCATCCTGATCCTGCATCGTAAGCACCTTTCCGGGGGTTAACACATCTTCGGGCAGCTTACCATCGACCATAAAGTTTTCAATGGGCAGATCAACTACCGCATCTGCCTCAATGTCGCCATAGGCTTCATGACTTTCGAGGGTAAAATGAAATTCATCGCCTTTCTTTAATCCGGCTAAGTGGCGCTCAAAAGATTCGAGCATTCCACCGGTTCCGAATAGAAATACGAGTGGGTGATTTTTATCACTGATTTCAACTACCTCACCGTTTGCATCTGGACTGCGCAACTCATAAGTAAGGCTAACGACGCTGTTTTTTTCGATTATCATTTTTTTATAATTGAACCGGAGCAAGGTTTGCTCCTGAAATTTTGGGCAATTTAGGGCGTTTTTGGGAATCATGCGAAATTCAAGGCGCAAACCCATTTTATTGAATAGGAAGGGAACTCCAAACGGGTGATTTTCTGCCTTTTTCGATTCAATTCCCTTATTCATCGAAAAATAGGGTTCTTTATTAAAAAGAAGCCTTTATTCGTGTTTTCATTCAATAAAATAAAAAAACAATGGATATTCTTAAGCTCATTAATGATTCTCTGGGTTCAGAAGGGGTAAAAACCTTAAGCAATAAGTTGGGGATTAAGGAAGAACAGGTTCAGTCCGGGATTACCTCAATTTTGCCTGTTTTGGTAGGTGGTTTAGCAAAGAATGCAGTGAAACAAGATGGCGCAAATGCCCTTGCAGGCGCACTTGATAAAGACCACGATGGCAGTATTCTTGAAAAAGCATCTTCTTTTTTATCAAATGGCGATACAGGAATGGGCGATGGAATTCTCAAACATATTTTTGGAGAGAAAAAAAGTGCAGTAGAAAATACCATCAGCCAACAAGCCGGCATTAGTGCTGGTCAGGGTGGACAAATGATGGCGATGCTTGCTCCTCTCGTGATGGGTGCAATTGGGAAAGCGAAAAAGACGGAAGGCTTGGATGCCTCAGGACTTGCCGGCATGCTGAGTGGATTGGGATCAAAAGGTGGAGGGGCGCTTAGCCAAATCACATCCTTGCTCGACAAAGACGGTGATGGCGACGTTATGGATGATGTCGGGGGAATGCTCAGCGGCCTTTTCGGCAAAAAATAAAAGATAACTATCCGCCTAAAGGCAGGAATTTTCGAAACGGTGAAAAAGCCGATTTAGCAGGCTGCATCTATTTAAATGTGACAAAAATGCATTTTAGGGCTGTTTTCACCCATTGAAACTATTGTGCGAAAAGCAAAGGGAACTCCCCTTTTCATTTTTTCGTATCTTTAGCCTTCGTGAATTGCATCAGGGTCTACCCGAATGGGCAAATGAAAAATGTAGCGCGTTTCCGTTTTTTGACAATCCTATTTGTATTTGCAATGGGAACGTTTACCTGCAAGAAAACCTATGACCCCTTTACTGTAGATGGCGAGGCTTTGTTTCCTATTGAAAATGGAAAAAGCCGGGTCTATTCTGTAATAGATACAAACTACAATAATTCCACCACAGGAATTTTTACCGCAAGCCAATATTTTAGAAAAGAAGAAATTAATGGAAGCGAAACTGACCTGATGGGCAGAACCATTCAAAAGTTGTACATCTACCAATCTCCGGATTCTATTGACACGCTGGGGAATCGCATTTGGCTGTTTGACTTTTCAGAATTATGGACTCTTTATCGGGGTGAACAATACGCAGAGCGAATTGAAGGCAATACCCGAATATTGGCACTTAAATTTCCTGTGTTTGAAGATTTGACCTGGAACTCTAATTTATTCAACAACGACCCCGAAAAAATATTCAGCTACGGAAACACAGATACAACCCTAACCTTAAACGGTACAGAATACCCGCATTGTGTTTTTGTACTTGAAACACCCAATCGAAAAAGTGGCACGAAAGGTGGAGTGATTTATATTGAGGAGCACGCCTGGGAAATCTATGCGCCCGGAATTGGCAAAGTGGCACGCTATTTTAAATACTATCATGAGGAGGGTGGAGTGCCTAAACCGGAAAGTCGCATTCTTATCGAGCAACTCTATTCATTTAACTGACCTCTTTTAATTCTATGCGCAATTGGGCTTCTGTCTTTTTTCTTCTCGCCTTTTTTACCCCTTTTTTACCCGCCCAAAATAACTGGTTGAGTGGAAAAAAAATCGGAATCTATCTGAGCAAAAAACAATTCAACTTCAACGAAAACTATAATACGCCCCTCACTCAATTACTGCAAGCCGGCGGAAAAGAAGCCAAAAATATTGAAGACTTAAAGTCTGAAGTGTTGGTAATATTAGGGGAAGAAATAGAAAAACAATGCAAACAAAATCTAGGCTTAGACTCTGCCTGGTTTGTCAATGCAAATCCTGAAGCGGCACGAAAAGTAGTAAGTCAGTTATCGGGAACCTTAGCAAAGCTTGATTTACACCAGCCTGAATTTTCAGGCACAGATTTTATCGTTATTGTTGGGGAGATTGAATTGGGTCATTATAAGACTTCAGCAATATATTCACGCAGCAACCGAATTTTGACGGAACAAATTCTGAATCGCAGTGGCCGGGTTTCAATTAAAGTATTTAAAACCCAAGACGGCAGCTTGTTTTATGAAGGCAGCAGTTGCCTTACCGAAAATGACTTACCAAAACGGGAACGGCTGTTTTCTTTTTACAATGAAAGTTCGGCAGTCGGCGATTTTCTTGGCACTTTATTTTCGGGTGTTTTCTCCCCCCTCTTCGGCAAAGAAGAATTTCCCTGTTCGCAGAATTAGGGGGATTGGGATTGTGAAAGTCACATAGGATGGGTGCCTTCGTCCCGAATGCTTTCGCATTGGCGTAAACTTAATTTAGTGGATTCCATAACCTCTGAGCAAGATTTTTTCGTGATCTTTTTTCATACTTTGAGTAATATTCAATCAAATCG
>JAYSVQ010000144.1:0-6491 GCA_043718485.1 Bacteroidota bacterium | reverse complement strand
ACTCCAATGGCGGGCGCAACAAATTCTGTTTTGCAATCTCCCATTCCTACACCAAGTAAGGTAGGAAAATAAGTGCCGGGGATGGTGTAGGTATGCGTTGGATTTTGGGTGTTTTCTACAGCTGATCCATCTCCAAAATTCCAAATCCAATTCAAGGCATTGGCCGTAGTTTCCAGGAATGAAACGGCTAAATCAGCACATCCTTCCCGAATAGAACTCACAAAAGATACATCAGGTGAGGCAATTACATTTACCTGAACCGTATCTGTGCCTGAGCAGCCGGATTCTGAAACCGTAACCACATAGGCTGTGTTTGTGGCAGGTGCTGCCATAGGGTTTGGAACATTTGCATTATCCAATCCTGTGGAAGGTGACCAAGAATAACTGGCACCGCCTTGTCCACCATAGGCATGCAACATTACAGAATCTCCACCGCAAACTACGCCTGTATCCGCCGCCGATGTTATTTCCAAACCGGGCACAACGGTAACCAAAACAGAATCAGTATATGCACAAGTTAAATTTCTCGTGGTAAGATAATACCATGTTGCCTGCGTTGGGCTTGCAATCGGATTCAAAATATTCGCATCTGATAAAGTTGAGCCTGGCGTCCAAGTGGTAAAAAAGTTTGCCAAACTCGGCGGAGAAACGTTGTTGTACCAAGAATAAGAAGCCGCCATTTGATGCGTATTGCCATCACAAATAATTACATTCTGGCCCGCTTCCGGAATTGGGGATGGATTTACTGTAACCAAAACAGAATCCATTGGGCTTTGACATCCATTTGGGCCTGTACTTACTAAATAATAGCGCGTGGTTCTGTCAATACTTACCGTTGGGCTGGCAAGTGTCGGGTCGTCTAATCCTTGCGGAGGTGTCCATTGGTATTGATAAGCAGGATTTCCAATTACACCACCAACACTTCCGATCAGCGTTGTGCTTTGTCCGAAACAATAATCACGATCGGGCCCTGCATCTGTAGTCGGATTGGTGATAATATTTAACACCATAGTATCACCGACACTTGGGCAACCATTGCTGATTGCAGTTAATGTATAAACCGTGGTTAAGGGTGGAGAAGCAGTTGGGTTTGCCAAATTCGGACTGTTAAGTCCGGTAGATGGAGACCATTGATAGGCATACGTTCCATTTCCAACTGTTCCGCTTCCAGTAAGAATGGTGCTGGTGTTGAAACAAATGCTTTGATCCGGCCCGGCATTCGCAACCGGCTTTGGTGAAACGTTAACGGTTACTGAACTGAGGGTATCTGTCGTATTGAAATTACTGGTACAACCATTTGAGGAAGTAGCCACTAAATAATAAATCGTGGTATTGATGGGTCTTGCATATGGGTCTTCCAAAGTCGAATTGTTCAAGCCGGCAGTTGGGCTCCATTGATAAATAAAAGGGCCGGGTGCATTTGAAATGGAGGCATTTATAAAAGTTCCCGTATCGGGCATTTCGCAGAGGTAAAGATCCGGCCCTGCATTTACAATCGGCTTTGGTTTTACCGTTACTACAACTGAATCAAGTGGGCTATGACAACCCCTTTGATCGGTAACCATGAGGTAATAGGTAGTCGTAATGGTAGGATTTGCCAATGGGTCATCATCAAACACAGAATCAAGTCCGCAAATCGCTTGATTACACGTCCATGTATAATAGTAGGGCGTTCCCTGACCTGAACTTGCCGTTCCATAAATTAAGGTGCCGCCTTCACCCTCGCAGAAATTCATATTGGGGCCCGCATCCGCAATCGGGGCAATGGGGGAAGGAACAACACCTGAACTGGTCAATGTACAACCCGTTCCGTCTGTAACGGTTACGGTATAGGTTCCAGCACCTATATTGGTCAACCCTTGGGTTGTTAATCCACCCGGGCTCCATAAAAAGGTGTAAGGCAAATTTCCACCGGATGGATTTGCATAAATGGCACCATCTGCAAAGCCTACGCATGAAACGCCAACCGGAGAAATTACCATTTGTAAAGGTGGAGGTTCATTGATAACAATAGTTGCTGAATCCATGCAATTGTTTGCATCGCGTACCAAAACCGAATAGGTACCGGCAGGTAAGCCGGTTGCGGTTGAGGCCTGTGAGCCGTTTGTCCATTGATAGGTATAGGGTGGAACGCCACCTACCACATTGGCAGTTGAAATTCCATTTGAGCCACCATAACAACTTGCATCCACATTTACCATTGTTAAAACAATATCTGCGGGTTGCGCAACGGTGGCAGTGGTTTGAAAACCGCAACCATTCGCATCATAAACAGTAACTGTATATGTGCCTGCAGTAAGACCTGAAGCCGTATCATTATTTGAGGGAGGAACGGTAGCCCAGCTAAAAGCATATGGGCCTACGCCACCACTCGGTGAGGCAATTGCCAAACCATCTGCACTACCAAAACAGCGGGTTGGAACGGTTGCCGTTAAAGACGTTAAGGGAGTGGGTTGGGTAATGACTATGGTATCTCTTGCCACACACAAATGTGCGTCTGTAATGGTCACGATGTAGGTTCCTGCAGGTTGATTGGCAACCGTAGCTGTGTTGGAAGTTGGAAACGTATTCCATGAAAAGCTATACGGTAATGTACCTCCCGCACCAACGGCTTGGAGGGTTCCTGTAGATTGGCCATTGCATAAAACCGGAATCATACTTGCGGTGGCAGTTAACACCAAAGGTTCGGTAATGGTAACGGTATCTACACCTATGATGCAAGCGACGGTATCAATTGCATTTACCCAATAGGTACCTGCAGCTAAACCCGTTGCAGTTTGTGTAGATTGAGTAAGTCCCGGACCCCAAACATAAACATAAGTTGAGGGAACACCGGGCGGCAATGCAGTTATGGAACCCGTAGAATTTCCATTGCAATCGACATTTATTTGAGAAGAAGGAATCGGTACAATTGTACCCGTTGCTGAAACGTTTACATCGTCTGTAATTACCGCAGGCACACCATTGCAGGTGTTATAAGTTACCTGAGCGGTATAAACCGTATTGGTTACCGGGCAAATTTGAACTACCGGACCCGTACCTACCGGAGTTCCACCCTGAAACCATTGAACGGTAGTTTGGGGCACACCAGTTGGCACAAAACGATAGGCATCGTTTGTGGCAGTCCATTGCGTACCATTTCTTCCCGGAACGGTTACGGCAATTGAGCCATTCGCATTTTGAAGGCCTTCAATGGCACGGCCGCCATTCCAAGTGGGACAAAGCGCCTTATTTGGAAGGATAACCTCAATCACGTTGCTCGTTTCGTATAGGGCAATTTGTTGGCTGGTTTGTATTGCACAGCCAAACATAGTGAGATTATTAAAAGTAACTACAAAAATCCGACAAGGTGACTGGCCGAAAATTTGTGAAGTAATTCCTGGTTGCTGATTCACAGGAATGGATCCAATGCCAGCATTTATATCTTGACAAGGGAAAAAAATACTATTATAAGGTGTCGTATTTCCATTTAGACCAGGGATTCCTCCACCCAATCCCCAATTAGCTCCATTAGCAAAAGTCAAATCAAAAGTTAATACTCCATTGGTGCTTATTAAACATTGGTTATATGTATTGCCAAAAAAGCAAAAAGGAAAACCTATATTTATAATGCCTGACCACCAGTCATCGTACCCCATATTTGGTATCATTGTAGCACCGCCAAAAGGAAATGGGGCAAATGGAATCTGCACAGGGTTATATGACGCATTGGCATCTTGGCCGAAATACACGGTTGCATTTAGGTTAATGCAACTGCCACAGGTAACCGAGGTGTCGGGTCCTGCATTAATCCCCGGGCCGCCCGGCCCTGAGGGACACGCGGGTTGTGCAAAAACTGTGATTACAAGTCCAAGAAAAAGAAAAGAAAACACAATGATTTTGGCAAGTAAAGCCTTGAGCGCTTGCTTCATATAAATGCGGTGAAACGAGTAAATTGACATAGCTGATAATCAAAGGGCTACCCAAATGAGGCGTAAACCCTTGCCCTAATAATTTTAAGTGCCTAAAGTTAATTATCCTTAGGCATCTTTTACAACGGAATTTCCACCAACCTACCTGAAATAGGTGCTGTTTGGTGCCAAATGGGGGCTTAATGGGAATCGCATCATACCTAATCTTCTTTTTTTACCCCCTTTTGAAGATAAAGCTGAAAATCAAAGCCCTATCAAAACCGTGAAACGTTTATTTTAATCTTTCCCCCGCCCTAACCTTAAGGTTCAATTTGTTTTCTTCGGGTGGCATAGGGCAAACATAACTATAATTGAAAACACAATAGGGGTGATATGCCCTGTTAAAATCTAATAAAGCCTTGTCTCCCACCAATTTAGCTTCTAAATAGCGGCCCCCTCCATAGGTTTCTTTTCCGGCAGTAAGGTCTGAAAAGGGGATAAAAAGGTTAGCGCCATTATTTTCGCGTTCGTAAAAGGCAGTCAGTTTACAATCCTGTCCGGAAAGCTTAAAAGTCAAGATTCCTGCTTTTTGATAGGTTTTCCCTTCGCCTGAGTTTTCAGCCAATAAAACTTGTTTATCGCCTTTAGCAACAACGAAATCAGCCTCGGCCTTAAATGCCAAATCAGGTGGATAAAAAAACAATCCTTCGAAACTACTTTTCAGGCTGTCGGGAATCGGGGAGTCCGCTCCGTTTTTGAAAAAGGCGACTTTTTGTTTTCGGTTCTCGAGCATTACCTTTTTGTATTCCGTAAAAGGGTCCTGAATAAATTGAATAATCAGGATGATAACAAAAACAAAGGCGACGCCCATGATCAGGTAAGCACTACTTTTTCTTGAATTGAAATTCATTTCATGTAAAAATTAAGCGAAAATAAAATCCCGGTTTTCTCAATTTGTCGCGCAAATCCAAATCTTCAAACATGCCAGAAATCATTTCTGAAAGCTCAGCGTTTGATTGTGCTTTTTTCACCACAAAATTAAAAAGCCAGGGGTAGTTAACTAGGGATTGTAAATTACGACTTAGCTTTAATTCAGGCCAAAGTCTTTGGTACACCGCTTGGTCATAGGTATTTAATGCAGATGCAGTAAAATTCTGCCTTTCCAAGGCTATTTGGGCTGTTTTTGCGGCCAACATTCCACTTAACAGGGCATTGCCAATTCCTTCACCCGTAAAGGGGTCGATGAGTGAAGCGGCATCGCCGGTGAGTAAAAATCCATCTCCACTAATCTCTCTTTTTTTGCTTCCCAGAGGCAAACCGAATCCGGAAATATTGCCTATTCTTTCAGCATTTTTAAAACGACTTTTGAAAGCAGGATCCTCGCTAACCAAACGCAATAACTCAGCTTTTAAATTAATTTTTTTAGAAGAAATTTTATCGCTGCGCATTCCCACGCCAACATTTGCTAAACCATTAGGCAGGGGAAATATCCAGAAATAACCTGGAAGTAGATTTTTGTGAAAATGCAACTCGATAAAATTTTCGGCATCACAATTTTCCACGCCTTTATAATAGGCGCGAA
Organism: Bacteroidota bacterium; assembly: GCA_043718485.1. Taxonomy (GTDB): domain Bacteria; phylum Bacteroidota; class Bacteroidia; order J057; family JADKCL01; genus JAYSVQ01. The sequence goes on along the minus strand of JAYSVQ010000144.1, from coordinate 1,019 downwards.
TTCCGGCACAATAGTGCCGGGATTGCAAATTAATACCGGCGATATGTTTTGCGAAATGGGATTGTGCCCCGTCGGCGGCAATAATTAATTTTGGGGTGGCCAAAAGTTTTCCTTCAGGCGTTTTCACTTCCCAAGACCCATTTTTCTTTTCGAAATTTTTGGCATGTGCCCCTTCAATAATGCTGATTTCAGAATAAGATTTTGCTTTTTGGTAAAGCCAATAATCGAAATCCATTCGTTTCGATATAAATCCGGGAGCTTGGGTCTGGTTTAATTTTTTTGAGGCAAAGGGAATGCGCAAGGCTTGTCCATTAGGCGCATAAAATTTCACGCCCCAACTGGGCAAAAAAGCAGGATTTTGGTTTAATTCTGTGGTTAGGGATGGGTCGAGTTTGTTGAAAATTTCTGTCACTTTTCCACTTAGGGCATCGCCGCAAATTTTATCACGGGGAAAAGTTTCCCGTTCAAGCACAAGGGTGGAAATGCCCATTTTGGCCAGAAACATTGCCGTAGAGAGGCCCGCAGGGCCTGCTCCTAAAATCACAATCTCATGCGGCTTTACCATCCAAAAACTATTTTCTACCCTCTGTTGCTGTTTTCGGAAATGTAAAGCACAGCTTGGTCTTTTTCACTCAAACCCAGATCACGAATCAGACTTTTAGGACTTGGTTTTTGAGTGACAAATAGGCCCAACAAAACCAAGGATAAAAAAATGAATAGATAATTTCCCGTTAAGGCCAAACTTACCAAATTGATAAGCACAGCCGCATCCACGAGACCCATCCTTAGAATATTTGCATTTTGCCAATTCAACATTTTATCGGCCAAAGACATTTCTGAGGAAAGGCTTTTTATTTTGTTAATAAAAAGTCGTTGAGACAAAAAAAGCAAAGAAATACCGCTTAAGGGGGCGAGGTAAATTAAAAAATCAAAACCTCCTTTACTTGCCGGTTCCATTTTGGAAGCGAGCACAAAAAAAGCTGCGCCCATTGAAATCATCCCAACTAAGAGTCCGAAAA
>JAYSVQ010000143.1:0-2253 GCA_043718485.1 Bacteroidota bacterium | reverse complement strand
TTAAAAAGAAAGCGTCCGCCAAATTCAAATGAGATGTTGTCTAATGTAAGCAAAACGGGGTCGAAATTAAGGAATTAAGGCTGGTTTGAAATTCAATTTCAAAATCTTTTAAAAAACACCCCTAATTTTGGGAATGACAGAGAATTATCTTGACTCCTTTCAACAGTTGGTGGATGTCATTCATGAATTACGGGTAAAGTGCCCCTGGGATCGCGAGCAAACAAAAGAATCCATTCGCCATCTCAGCATTGAAGAGGTTTACGAGCTATCAGATGCTATTTTGAAAAACGACTACCCCGAAATAAAAGTTGAGCTGGGTGACCTTTTGCTGCATATCGTTTTATATGCAAAAATGGCCGAGGAGAAAAATGCATTCAATTTGAATGATGTGCTCATTAGCATTAAAGAAAAACTAATTCGGCGGCATCCTCACATTTATGGCGAGGTAGAGGCAAAGGATTCAAATACGGTTATTCGCAATTGGGAGGAAATAAAACTAAACGAAAAAAAAGACAGTAAAAAGGGAGTGTTGGATGGGGTTCCCAATTCTATGCCCAGTATTGTTAAAGCCTTTCGAATGCAAGAAAAGGCAAGCAATGTGGGCTTTGATTGGGAAAGGCCCGAGCAGGTTTGGGAAAAAGTAGAGGAAGAGATAAAGGAATTGAAAACCGAATTGGAAAGGGTTGAACCAGAAAAAGACAAAATAGAGTCAGAATTTGGGGACTTGCTTTTTGCCCTGGTCAATTATTCCCGTTTCATTAACGTTAATCCTGAAGATGCATTAGAAAAAACCAATCGAAAATTTAAGGCCCGTTTTGAATTTGTGGAATCACAGGTTCAGAAAACAGGCAAGAAAATGAAGGAATTGAACCTCGAGGAATTGGATGTTTTTTGGAATCTGGCCAAGGCCAAAGGGCTGTAATTGAATTGATAAATAAATTTCAACATTAAATCGAAAAAATATGGCCTGTTCTTTTGGAACAGGCCAACCAACTAACTAAACTAACAAACCAACTAAACTAATTTCTCGAATGCTGTTTCCGAAAAACTTCAAAACAAAGATGCAAAGATTCTGTTCATTGGCAAAATTTTTTTTGCCCTCTTAATTACAAGCCCTTTCCCCTAATTAGCCCTTTAATTAGGGTGATGGAAAGCTTAAAAATTTGGCTAAATTGCACCTTCTGAGTAAAAAATGCCCTAAAAAGCGACGGCCTCTATGGATGACTTATATAAAATCGTAAAACAACTTTCCAAAGAGGAGTTTCAGAATATTTACGATAACCTGATTTCCAATAAGGCCGATAAAAGTGCCCTCTTTTTGGAAACCATTCGCACCAGCGAAAATCCGGTAGAAGACTTTTTAAAAAAGCAGGATATTTCTGCTTCTGCCTTTTACGTGTTAAAGTCAAGGCTCAACCAAAAGGTTGAAAGCTTTTTGCTCAACCGATTGGGTGACCCTAAAATGGAGGCGATCCATAAGGTTTTTAAGATCAACGAACTCATTTTTAACTCTTCTCGTGAAATTTCTGTTACTACCCTGAAAAGGCTCGAGAAAACAATGGTCGAGGCTGACAACCCACTTGTGCTTATGGTGGTCTATCGTGCCCTCAAAATGCTCCATTCTTACGACGATGAAGCAAGGGCAACCTATGATAAACTCTACAATCAGGCGGTCGCTTTTTACCTTACTGCCGACAAAGCCCAAGAGGCAGTCATGCAATTCTTTAGATTGTTTGACAGGTGGTATTTGGGAAGAAGAGAACGAGATTTTGCAGAATTAGTAAAAACAATAGAGAAAATTCACAACATCAATAACCTATATGTCAGCAATAGGCTATTCATTTGTAAATCCATAGTCCATCTTTTTGCCCGACAATTTTTGTCATTAAGCGATAGGGTGCTGGAAATTATGGACCCCGAAGAGGAATCTTTTGAAAAGTGTTTTGAAATTTTGGAAAAGAATCCAGATGATATTTTGTTTCAAAACCTCAACCTGTTATTCGATTTTTTGAGGTTCAATTATTACAGCAGAAATGGTCAAAAAGAAAAGGAACAAATGTATTTTGACCTTCTCGATTACAAAATCGAGGAATTATTAACCGGTTTCAATTTTGGTATGGATGGTTCACTCATCCTTTTTATTAAACTGCAAAGGCATATTGAGCGAAGTACCTTTGACAACCTTTTTAAAGACACCGATGAGTACATTAAAAAGATTCACGTAGATAATTATAGGGTCATAACCTATGTGAA
>JAYSVQ010000142.1:0-6526 GCA_043718485.1 Bacteroidota bacterium | reverse complement strand
TGTGAATAGCCGGATTGCAGGAATAAAGCGAAGGCAAAAAGGGTAAAAGAAATTTTCATGGCTTGATTTTCTACCTGAAATAAGCGAATCCTCACATTACAATCAAGCGAGGTTGGTTCTTTGCCTCATTGTTTAGATTTTTGACCCTCAGATTTCCTTTATGAAAAAGTTATTGGTCGCCAATCGGGGCGAAATTGCCCTTAGAATCATGCGTTCGGCTAAAGAAATGGGCATACAAACGGTTGCTGTTTATTCTGAAGCAGACCGAAATTCTCCGCACGTGTATTTTGCCGATGAAGCGTATTTGTTGGGCCCTGCACCTTCTGCTCAAAGTTATTTAAAAGGAGATGCGATTCTTGACCTTTGCAAAAAACACAAAGTGGATGCCATTCATCCCGGTTATGGATTTTTAAGTGAAAACTCAGCCTTCGCAAGAAAAGTAAGAGAAGCTGGAATTACTTTCATTGGCCCATCACCTGAATCTATGGATATTATGGGTTCAAAAATTGCGGCCAAGCAAGCCGTTCGAAAATTCAACGTGCCCTTAGTGCCCGGAACAGATGAAGCCATTACAGATGTGAAAATTGCCAAAGAAATTGCAAGAAAAGCCGGCTATCCGGTAATAATAAAAGCAAGTGCAGGCGGCGGCGGAAAGGGAATGCGGGTAGTAGAAAAAGAGGAGGATTTAGAAACACAAATGGAACGGGCAGGAAGCGAGGCGCTTTCCTCATTTGGCGACGGTAGCGTATTTATTGAAAAGTATGTTTTGAACCCTCGCCATATTGAGGTGCAGGTGCTGGGCGACACCCATGGAAATTTGGTTTATTTGTTTGAAAGGGAATGCTCTGTGCAAAGACGCCATCAAAAAGTGGTTGAAGAAGCTCCCTCCTCTATATTGACCCCTGAATTGCGCAAAAAAATGGGCGATGCTGCTGTTGAAGTATGCAAAGCCTGTAATTATTACAATGCAGGTACGGTAGAGTTTTTGGTTGACAAAGAGCTGCAATTCTACTTTCTTGAAATGAACACCCGTTTGCAGGTTGAACATCCAGTAACGGAAATGATTACAGGTTTGGATTTGGTAAAAGAACAAATCAAAATCGCCCGAGGCGAAAAACTTAGTTTCAAACAGGAAGATTTGAAAATTCTGGGACATGCGATAGAATTGAGGGTTTATGCCGAAGATCCCAAGCAAAATTTTATGCCAGACATTGGAAAACTCGAAGTGTATCGCAGGCCGCAAGGTCACGGGGTACGGGTCGATGATGGCTTTGAGGAGGGAATGACCATTCCCATTTATTACGACCCAATGGTCGCAAAATTGATAACGCACGGAAACACGAGAAAAGAAGCAATCGAAAAAATGATTCGTGCAATTGCCGAATTCGAAATTGTAGGCTTTGAAAATACTTTAGCCTTCGGCGATTTTGTGATGCGTCATCCTGCTTTTGTTTCTGGAGATTTCGATACAGGCTTTGTCGATACCTATTTTACCGGAAATAAATTGAATGCCAGCCTTTCTGAAAATGAAATGAAAGCTGTCGCTTTGGTTGCAGCTCTTTTTTCTGAAAATCAAACGGCAACACAATCTCCTATTTCAACGGATTCGCATGGTTCGGGTAAATGGAAGAAAAATCGAATGCAGCATTAATTGGGGGTTGATTTGGCCTTTCTTACGGTGCTCAACTTATGATTCTTCATCAAAATACTTTACTCAGTGAAGCCCTGCTCAAAGAAAAATTTGTATGCGATTTAGAGGCATGCAAAGGGGCTTGTTGTGTGCGTGGACAATCAGGTGCGCCGCTTGAAGTGGAAGAAGCGAGAACCCTCTCCCAAATTTATAATCAGGTTCAGCCTTACCTACCCCAAAGTGGAATTCATGCGATTGAGAAACAGGGCAAATTTGTAAAAGATGAAGACGGTGGTCAATCGACCCCATTGGTAGAAAATAAAGAATGCGCTTATACCGTATTTGAAAAAGGAATCGCGCAATGCGGAATAGAATTGGCATGGAAAGCGGGAAAAACAAATTTTCAAAAGCCGATTTCCTGTCACCTTTACCCCATTCGTATTACGCCCTTAGCTGAAATCGATGCCTTGAATTATGAAGAATGGGATATTTGCAAAGCTGCGTGTTCCCTTGGAAAAAAATTAAACGTTCCTGTATTTCGCTTTGTAAAAGATGCGCTTATTAGAAAATACGGACAAGCCTATTACGATACCTTAGAAGAAATTTACGAGAGCAGAAAGGCATAAAAGCCTTACCGAGTTCTCTCTTTGGTTCTTAAAAAACTGCGCACAATCGGATAATCGGGATCGAAGTTCACATAAAAACCTAACAGAAAAGTATTCACTTTATCCTTCCCGGATTTCAACCCCAACAAACCTATATTATCAAGGTAATCTGAATTTGTTGGACGAAAAGTGTACTCTGCATTCAATCCAAAAACATGGCTTAGCTTCAGATCAAACCCCAAAGACATTGGAAACGCAAAGGCGACAGAACCATAAATTTCTTCTTCTTTACGGCTTTCTAAATTATCGGAAAGCGCATTGCCTTTTTCATCTCTGGGGGTGAAGTTGAAAAGTTCAGGGCCCAAACTAAAATAAGGATGAATGCGAGATTTTCGTAAAAATCGAACCTTCAATCTAAAATCAGCATAGAAAAAAGAGGTCTCAACATATTTGTTTACGGCATACTGTGGGTCCAAAACCAATAGTCGATTTTGAGAAACAAATTTTCCAAAGCCCATGTTGAGCTGCGGAGAAATCAATTTTACCTTTCCAAACAAAAGTGAAAAATTCATCCCCGGATAAAAGCGATACAATTGCTCGCCATTATAATTCAAATCTCCTGAATAGGCGCTGGCAAGCATACCTATTCCTAGTCTGATTTTAGGCGGTTGTGCAGCTTTCTGTTGAGAAAAAGAAAAGACAGTACTGCCAAAAACCAAAAGCAAAGTCAATACGATTGCCCGCATGGTTTCAAATATACTATTCCTTTCTCTTTTAACTGAAGAAAAGTACGTAGGCTAAAGCTGCTAATCCCCCGGCAAACATGATTACATACCCAATCGCGTCTTGACGGAAACGGGGTTTTTTCTCGTATTGCTTGTCGTCTTCTGAGGGATCGAGGAGGCCCAAGCCTTATTTCTTAGGAATTGCGATCAGCTCGATTTCGAAAATCAAAGCCTCTTGTGGACCGATTTTAGGTGGGCTGCCAAATTCACCATAGGCCAAATTTGGTGGACAATAAATTTCCCATTTTGAACCTACTTTCATCAAGGGAAGGGCAATTTTCCAAGCCTCAATAAGGCCGTTTAATCCAAAAGTTGCCGGCTCGCCACGACTGATTGAGCTATCAAACTCTTCACCAGTAAGCAGGGTTCCTTTATAATGAATCGTGACTTGGTCTTCCAATTTCGGAGAAGGGCCTTTTCCTGCAACCAATTCCTTGTATTGCAAGCCACTGCTATGCTCTTTCACGCCCTCTTTAGATTTATTTCCAGCCAACCACTCATTCGCCTTAACCAAATTTGCTTCTCCCTGAATCCGCATTTCTGCGGTTTTCTTGGCTTGCAACTCACCGCTCAGCGCTTCAAGGCGTTTGGTTACAAATTGATCGTCGATAATGGTCTTCTTTTCTTTAAAATCCCAAATTCCTTGCTCAATGGTAAGCGGATTCACTTCAATCGCATCTTTTGTAAAGCTGCCCATGATTTGGCTTCCCATTCCGTAACTGAAAGAATCGACCTCAGTTGAAAGCTCTGTCCGGCTGCCCTCTACCAACCAACCATCGGGCTCTCTTTTTATTTTTCCGGCTTGTAACTTAGACATGAAAACATTTAAGAAATTCTGGATTTCGGTTTCATTCATTTTTGCCGCACCCGCCTTATAATCAAGCATTCCGAGGCTTAGCATCGCCGGATTGATTGGATTATTCTGTTTTTGGTAGTTTTTGGCAATGTTAAAGCCAAAGCAATAAGAAATTGTGTCCACAGAAGTCTCTAAAGAGGTAATTCCGGGTGTTTTTCCTCCTTTGCAACCTGAAATCATACCGGCGAGCAATAGAGAAAGTGCGAAAATGTTGAATCGATTCATGTTTATTTTAAAATTAACCTGCGAAATAAGGAAGGTCAGAGGGGAATTCAAAATGGTTCTTGAATCTCAAGGAAGATTATGGACCCCAAATTGAGGCTGAGCACCCATTATTCCTCTACCTTTGAAGGTTGTGAGAAAATTATTTAGATTCATTTTCAGCCTAAAAGGCTGGAAAGTGGGGCCAAGTTTGCCTCCCGGAATAGGCCAATGCGTTGTGGTTGCAGCACCTCATACCAGCAATTGGGACCTGGTTTATGCCCTGGGCGCCCTCGATATTTTGGGAATTAGGGTCAAATTCACCATAAAAAAGGAATGGATGCGCTTTCCCCTCAACCTAATTTTTAAGCCTCTTGGAGGAGTTGGGATCGACAGGAGCCCCAAAGTTCCCGGCCAAGCCAAAAAAGGAATGGTCGAAACGATGGCTGCCCTTTATGAAAAAAATCCGGGCTTGGTGCTTTTAGTTACACCGGAAGGCACGCGTAAAAAATCAGAAAAATGGAAAACAGGGTTTTACCACGTTGCTACGCTTGCAAATGTTCCCATTTTATTGGGCTATGTTGACTACAAAAACAAAGAAGCCGGAATCGGAAAAGTGATTTATCCTGCAAAAGAAAATTTTGAAAAAGACATGCGTGAAATCATGGCTTTTTATGCTGAAAAACAAGCCAAATTTCCTCAATCCTTTAGTCTGGATTTAGAATTTGCAGACAAAAAGTAACTTTAATGTGAGGTTTCGGTCGTAACCGTGTCCCCATTTTTAATGGTTACTTCTTTTTCAATTTTTACTTCCCCTTCGTCATCCGTTTCTTCTCCATGTCCTTTGCAGTGGTGTTTCTCTCCTTCGCCACCTTCTCCATGTGAACCGCATCCTGCAGCACCATGCGATGAACATGACTTTCCACCCTTGCCGTACCCACAACCCGCATCTGGGCAACCTCCACAACAACAAAATAAGGAAACAACTAATAGTGCGGTAGAGCCTAACACAGTCAAGCCCGCAATTATTCTGTACAATTGGCCCAGGCCATTTTTCGCTACCCATGAATACAAAAATACAGAGGCAATCAAAACTGCCATTTGGCAGGTAATTAAACACATCGACATAATATTATTATTAAAAAACCCAATAAAAGGAGAAGAATAAATTTTCTTTCCTCTTAATATTCATGCTTTTTCTCCTTGTACTTCAATATCACTTCGCCGCCCAAATCATCTTTGATAACTTCAAATCCGGCTTGTTCAAAAAAGTATAAGGCCCAAAAATTTTCTTTGCTTACAGTTGTGCGTATTTCTTTGCAATGCCAATTGCCTTTCAGGGTGTCAATCATTAATTGCAAAGCTTTATTCCCAATTCCCAATTGTTGTGAATTACGATCGACCATTATGTGATTGATCCAACAAATGCCATTGAATTCACCATACGTAATCAGCCCAACCATATCGCCTTTTTTGGTCACCGCAAATGGATTCAAATTTTCGAACCTGCATTGGGCCAATAAAAACAAATTGGAATGCATAAAATTTTTCTGGTCGTCGCGCACTTCTAATGCGATGACCGACTCCCAATTGTAGCGATCGAGAGGTATTAATTCAATTTCATTACTAAATGCGCGCACGGGTTGAATTTACGAATGGAAAAGGTAAATCAAGAAATTTCAGCTTGAAAATGCTCCTTTTTAGGGCATAAACCTTTTGGGTTAAGCACTCCAAGGACTTATTCTGCGCCTTGGGGTAAATCCTGAACCATGTGAATGCGATCATCCTGCAAATTAAAATTCAAAACTTTGTAGGTATCGTCGGGCTGTTTCAGGCTCATTTTAGCTCTGTCATTGGTAATCCATTCCATTGTGATATTGGCAGTGTCTAACACGGGTGTGTTCAATTCTAAAAAAAATGTTTTGTCGCCTTTGGGCACCGTAACGGTTACCTTAACTTTTATGGGATCCAAGACAACGGTTTGGGTGCCGCTTACCTCTACCTTTCTGTTTTTTTCAGGTGATTCATAAACGAAAGGGCCATAAGATTTATTTGTACAGGCGCAAAGCGAAAGAAGCCATGCGAATAAAAATATATGTTTTTTCATGCGAGTCTGTTTTTTGCTTGTGTAATGGCAACCCCTTTCATATAAAATGGCTCAAAGGCCAACAAATCTACTGCTTTATCTGATTCAAGATTTCGCAATCCGGGTAAAAGCAAATGCGCTGCGGAGCAAACTTGGGTTGGCAACAAAATAGCATTGGGGTGGGACGCCAAAAAAGGAATAGATTTCTGCACGCCGTCACCCACAAAAATTACTTTGCCTGCATCAAGAAATTCTCTAAAACTATTTTCATCAAGAATATGAGTTTCGGGGCCTGCTATTTTTTGGAGTTCGGGTGAGAACAATGAAAAATATAACTCAAAGCGGCGCGCATCTAAAAGCGCG
>JAYSVQ010000141.1:0-6529 GCA_043718485.1 Bacteroidota bacterium | reverse complement strand
CATTTTTCCGGAGGCTTTAAATTCTTCCAGCCCTTCTCTTAAAGATTCAGTGGTTGCCCAGCCTGATTCATTCCAACCCGGTTCCATAAAAATGCCTTTAATTTTTTCGTCTTTAGCGGCTTTGCGCAGGCTTTCTCTGATTTCAAAGAGCCCCATTTTGGCCATGTCATTTAAGAAAGGAATTTCACCTTGCTCGATGGGGCTGAACCCTTTTTCCTCGATTTGTCCGGTGAATTTAATGTGAAGAAAGGTGCCCTCTTCAACGTGGGTTTCTTTGCCACTGCTACCCACTGCGGCAGCGATGATTATGACAAGCAGCAAAATAAAAAGGAAGGAAGCGAGCATAACGCCTAAAGCGCTCGCGAAAACGGTTTTGAAAAAGCCCATATTAGATTTTTTTGAATGCGGGTATTAGTACGAAGAGATGCCAAATGGGTTATGTCCTGAAAAAAAGGCAGATAAAAGAGCGGGGGAATAAAAAGCGACCCTGCTCGTGTATATTTGCCAGCATTCGGGAAAAGCCATTGTAAAGGGCCAAAATTAAGTACCCTTTTACAATTATCCCGTTAAATATCGCTTGAAAACTAAGGAAGCAATCCAAAGTAAAATTGGAATTACTACAGCTATCGCCGTGGTAATCGCCAATATGGTAGGCACAGGGGTGTTTACCAGTCTTGGATTTCAGGTTTTAGGCATAGAATCGGGCTTTACTTTAATTGCGCTTTGGTTTGTGGGTGGCCTCGCTGCGCTGTGTGGCGCCTTAACGTATGGCGAAATTGGTTCTGCTTTGCCCCGTTCGGGAGGGGAATTCACCTATTTAAGCAAGATTTATCACCCAGCCGTTGGTTTTGCAAGTGGATGGATTTCTGCGACAGTGGGTTTTGCTGCACCGATTGCCTTGGCCGCAATGGCTTTGGGAAAATATTTTTCGGGCGTTTTTCAATCCGCTTCAGGTGAAAGCTTAGACCCGATTATTCCACAAATCATTGCCGTTTCTGTTGTGGTGATGGTGTCTATCGTTCACATGCAAAACCTGAAAACAGGCAGTCAATTTCAAAACATATTTACCGGCCTAAAAATCATTTTGATTTTAGTTCTCATCACCGCAGGTTTGTTTGTGCCCGAGCCACAGGCGATTTCTTTTTTACCGGGTGACGGTTCTTTGAAGGAAATGTTTTCCAATCCCTTTGCGATTAGTTTAGTGTATGTGATGTATGCGTATTCAGGATGGAATGCAGCTTCTTATATTGCCGGGGAAGTAAAAGACCCGCAGCGTAATTTGCCCAAGTCGCTTTTTCTGGGAACGCTTACGGTGATGGCGCTTTACATTCTTATCAACTTTGTTTTTCTGTACACTACACCGATTGAGGCGATGAAGGGTAAGTTAGAGGTGGGCTTAGTAGCCTCTGAATCCATTTTTGGCCTGTCGGGCGGTAAAATCATGGGCATGTTTATTTCGCTTTCTCTTATATCCTCGATCAGCTCCATGGTGTGGGCGGGGCCCAGAGTTATACAAGTAATTGGGGAAGATATTTCTTTTTTTAAGAAACTTGCTGTCACCAATAAAAGCAGAATTCCGGCGCTGGCGATTGCCATTCAATTGTTGATTGCGATAGCATTGGTCTTGTCTGCCACTTTTGAGGTGGTGATGAATTACACGATATTTACGCTCATCTTATCTTCAATGGTTACCGTATTCGGGGTCTTTGTTTTGCGGTATCGTTTTCCGGAATTAAAACCGGCTTACCGCACCTGGGGATACCCGATTACACCGCTTATTTTTATTTCGGTAAGTGCGTGGATGCTTACTTACATCGCAAAAGAAAAACCTTTTGAAGCTTTGGGAGGCATTGCGACCATTGTGGTTGGATTGTTGATATGGATGATGACAAAATCATCAACAAGCAGAAAAACGAATGACTAAATTATTGAATCTACCTATAATTATGCCTAAACAGAGGATAATGACGATTGGCGCGCTGGTCATGACCGGCATCGCCCTGGTTTTTCTTTTCGGGCCCGGGCCTGATATTTTTCAACGAAAAACGACACCTGTGATTCCGATTGACACCATAAGTGAAGTTGTGGCTGACGAGAAGCAATTGTTGGTGCTGGATGAAAGAGGCGTTCATTTTACCGAAGCTGCAAGGCTAATGGCGGGCATGCCTGCGCTTGACCCTTCCACCCACGACAGCCTTCGCAATACCAAGGCTTGGGCAAGCCATCAATCAAAGTTTGATACCTTGTGGCAGCGGGTTGAACGCGACCAACTTTCTAAAATCAGACCTTGGGCAAGCACAGAGTTGCCTGAGCGCATGCGAAATGCAACGGAATTGTTTTATCCCTTTTCAGGCCCCGATTTTCTGTATGCGAATTTGTTTTTCCCAAAGGCCAAGCGCATCGTAATGGCCGGCTTGGAAGAACCCGGTGATTGTCCGGATTTTAAAAACATGCCCAACAATGAGTGGGATCAGAACTTGCGTGGACTTGATGTAAGTCTTGACGATATTCTGAATGTGAGTTTTTTCAGAACCATTGATATGGGCAAAGATTTCAAGGTTACCCGCATAAAAGGAATCGCACCTGTGTTGATGTTGTTTATGGCCCGCACGGGCCATAGAATTGCGAATGTGCAACAAATCGCCTGTGATACATTGGGCAGAATTCGCAATGGATTAACGCTCGGCGTTAATGAATTTCCGGGCGTGAAGATTTCTTATTTTGCTGAAGGAGAAACAGAAATGCGCGAGGTTGTTTATTTTTCACTCAACGTAACCGATGTTGAGTATAAGCGGCAGATTGGGTTTGAGAAATTTGTAATGAGTATGGAGAAACCGGCAGGGTATATTAAATCGGCTTCTTACCTCATGCATAATTCCTATTTCTCAAACATTCGCAATTTGATGTTGAATCATTGCATCGGTATTCTTGAAGACGACTCCGGCATCCCCTGGAAATATTGGGATAAGGAAAGTTGGGATATTCAGCTTCATGGAAAATACATGGTTCCTATTCCGCTTTTTGCCAATCGTTACCAAACCGATTTGCAAAAGGAGTATGACACAAATCCAACGGTGAAGGCATTGCCCTTTGGCATTGGGTACCAATACGAGCAAAATAAATCGAATTTACTTGTGGCGGTTTCCCGCAAGCGATAAGGGCACAACTAAAAACCCTTGATAATGCGTTATGCGAATTTTTCTACTTCCTCATTGACAGAATGTCAACTCGAAAGCTGAAAAACCCGCCAGCCTTGTCTGAAGCGTTTTTAGATGTGCCCACATGTTAATCAAAACGCATTTTTTTGAAATCCAATATGCTTAGGATTTCCCTTTTTCTCATATCTGGCCTACTTTATTGCCTGTCTGATGGACTGAAGGCACAATTTGCAACGCCCACTGAAATTCAAAAGGGGAATCAGATTGAGAGCATGATGAAGAAAAACAAAGAGAAGTTTGAACCGGTTCTCAGTAATCCGGGGCGATACAGGGTGCAGATTATTTACACGCAAATCAACCGCGATAAACAGAATAAGCCGCACCTGAAACATTACGCTTACCGGTTGGATACGCAAGCTTATTTCTACCCGGCGAGTATGATAAAATTGCCATTAGCTGCGCTTGCGCTCGAGAAATTAAATTTGATTGGACAGGCAGGGGTAAACCGAAATACTCGCCTCGAGATTGAGGTAGATTATCCTTGTCAGACAGGAGTAACAAAAGACACAACCTCACCTACAGGTTACCCTACGGTGGCAAATTACATTCGCAAATTATTTGCTGTAAGCGACAACGATGCCTATAACCGCTTGTATGAAATTGTGGGGAAGCACCATTACAATACACGTCTTTGGAATTTGGGTTATCCATCGGCACGGTTTACGGGCAGGTTTTGGGGTTGTGATGATGAGGGAAATAAACATACCAATCCGATACAATTTTACACCCCTGAAGGCAAGCCATTATTCAGGCAAGAGCCCGGTTATTTTGAGCAGGGCTTGAGCAATCCCTATGGCCGACAAGTAATCGGAAAGGGTCGCTACTCAGACAGCGGGCAGTATTATAGTGAAGGCTGGGATTTTACACAATCGAGTTTTATCTCGCTTTGGGACTTGCATCAAATATTAATAAGTATGACAATGCCTTCTGCGGTTCCCGCAGAAAGTCGATTTATTCTGACAGAAAAAGATTATGAATTTCTGCGGTTTTGTATGGGTGCGAGCCCCCGTGAATTTAAAGGCCCCCATTACAATCCCGATGAGTATTACGATGCCTATGTTAAGTACCTCATGTTTGGTCGTTCAAAAGATTCAGTGGCCACAGACCAAGTTCGAATATTCAACAAAGTGGGAATGTCTTTCGGGTTTTTAACGGATTGCGCCTACATTATTGATTACAAAAACAAAACAGAATTTTTTCTTTCTGCGGTGATTTACGCCAACGAAGACGAGGTAATCAATGACGACAATTACGACTATAATAACATTGGCCTGCCTTTTCTTAGAAATTTAGGCTACCTTTTTTATGAATATGAATTGACGCGCAAGCGAAAGTTTAAACCTCGTTTTTCAAAATGGAACCCCGATGGGGGTTACTTGCCTTAGGCAAATGGAATGTTAATAATCCATTGTGGCATTGTCTTGCCGAGATTCAAGCTTCAATTTCAGGAAGGCAGAAGGGGATAGGTCGGTATAGAAAAAATCTAAAGGATCGATTTTGCTTCCCTTTGTTTTGATTTCGTAATGTAAATGGGGCCCGGTTGATAAACCTGAATTTCCGGAATAGCCAATTCTATCGCCACGTTTTACTTCTTGTCCGGGTTTTACCAACACCTGACTCAAGTGCGCATATTTGGTTTCATAATCGGGGCCATGGCGAATGTCGATGTTGAGGCCATAGCCATTGTTTTCATCTTCGGCAAGAATGACGCGCCCATTTCCGGTAGCGAAAATAGGGGTACCCATTGGACACGCAAAATCGAGCCCGGTGTGCACATGGTATCGGCCCGAGATGGGATGTTTACGACTGCCGAAACCTGAAATCAATTTTCCCTGAACGGGAAGAATAGCAGGCAAGTCATCTAACTGACGAGAAAGTTTGGCTGCCAGAATCTGAAGCTGTTCGTAATTTTCTTTGAGGATGTTGATTCGGCGAAGCACTTCATTCACTTGATTTTGTGTGGATGCGACAAGATTGGTATCGACAGCGGGTGCAGTACCTGCACTCTTATCTCCCTCCCAGGTTGATTCTTTAATTTTTTGGGCAGAAAGAATAGCGGTGTAGAGGTCGTTATCTTTTATGAAAAGGGCATGAAGGTAATCTTCATAGCCATCGAGAATTTTATTTTGTTGTTGGAGTTTTCCCATAAAGAACTGGTACTCGGCCATCAACATTTTCTCTTTGTTTTTCTCAAAATCGGTGGTGTAGAAATAATAAAAAACGCCACAAAAAAGGGCAGAACTACCTGCATAAGCGCCTAGCTTTCGCAAGAAAATACGCCAATCGAAACCTGCTTTTTCGTAGGTGCAATTGTCAGTGTCGTAATAGTAGGCTATTTTTCGCCGTTTGAATACGCCCATAAATCCCTGCAAAATTACAATTAAAGCATGAATTGCCAAGTCTGGGGAATTCCCGGTTGCTTCTTCTTTGAATTAACTTTCTTGTTAAACAGAGTCACCCCTTCAGAAAATTACATCGGCATTTCCTTTAAATCCGCATCAAATACTTGAATAACTCGCAGGGTGTTGTGAATTTTACTTAAAATTTAATAAACGTGGTGATTCGCGAGAATGAGGCTATTATTTTCAACTTTTCCTCCACTTTGAGTTTAAAATTGAAACGGCGGAGGGGGTATTCCACAATTTAGAATTATCTTTGAAATGCATTCGATACTTAAAAAACGCATCCCTTTTGTGTGTTTTTTGCGTAAAAAGGCAGATGAATCAAAGAACATCTACCATTATTTTGCTGGCAGAAATATTTGAACAAACGAAATCAGGATATGGGAAGCGTTAAAATTTCAAAATCCAAAAAAACAAACGAAGACCAGTTTCTTCATGTCAATACTACAAGGCGCCATATTACAGGTTGTATAAATGTGATTTCGTTCAAAGACAAGGACACCAAGCAGTATGTTATGTTAATTCCTTCACTTGAATTGTCTTCATATGGTGACACAAAAAAGGAAACAAGTGAAATGATGAAATCTGCCATTGATTTTTTCTTAGGCCAACTGGTTTCTTTAACTAAGAAAAAAATGGAAGAGGAACTCAAGCGGCTCGGATGGATTCACCACCCGCTGAAAAACAAAGACTATTCTATGGCATTTGTAGATGACAAGGGCGCACTCCAAAAGTTTAATGACGAAAATGTTAAAGTAGAATTAATTACGGTTTAATGGGCGGTTCGCACCACCGCCCTTTGCAAACAAAATGTTGGGAAGCGTTTCTATCCCTAAATGGATGGAAGTATTCAAGAACAGTAGGAAGCCACGACCAATGGACAAAGCGCGGAGCTCTAAGGGCAATTCC
>JAYSVQ010000015.1:0-2856 GCA_043718485.1 Bacteroidota bacterium | reverse complement strand
AAAGGAATCCACCTTGGAAGACGAGAATAATGCCCTTTTTACTTTAATTTTGCACATTTCCAATTTAATCGATTATTTTCTTAAATTAGTTGCTTACTGAAATGAAAAACTTCTCGCTCCTCATCTTACTTCTTGTGTTTGGTTCATTCGTATCTGCTCAACATTTAGCTGAAGTAGTTCGAACGGACAATACGGTACACCCTGTAATGGTGGTTGATAACCTTGAAATGACGAATGCAGAAGAGGTTCGAAAGATTATCGGTTACCCAGAAGCTGCTAGATTGGCACGCATTCAAGGCGTGGTAGAGGTGTACGTTACCTTTGACGAAAATGGAAAAGCGACCGAATCGATGTTAATTAAAGAATCACACACGCTTTTAAATGACTCAGTCATAAAACATGTCCTCAAATTGAAGGCAAAACCTTGGATGCTTGATGGAAAACCTAGCAAAGCGATCGGCAAATTTCAAGTTGAATTTAAATTATTATAACCTTTCATTCAGGGAGATTTCATCCTGAATGCAGGAACCTAAAACAATAGAGTCCCTTCAAAAGGAAATCATTGAAGAATTTTCATTTTTCGAAGATTGGACTGATAAATATAAGTTCATTATTGACCTTGCAAAAGAGGCCCAACCCTTTCCTCCAAATTTAAAAGTTGAGGAGAATAAAATTAAAGGATGCCAATCCCAAGTTTGGTTGCACGCTGAGTTTAAGGATGGAAAGATTAATTTTTGGGGTGAAAGCGATGCCCTGATTGTAAAAGGCCTTCTTACCTTACTCCTTAGGATTTACTCGGGACAGACCCCAGATAAAATATTGCAATCAAACCCTGATTTTATTAACACTATTGGGCTCAGCACTCACTTATCACCCACTCGCTCAAATGGTTTGGCTGCGATGTTAAAACAAATAAAAATTTATGCACTTGCGTTTCAGTCATATGAAAAAAACTGAAATTCTAATTTCGATTTTGATTCTTCTTTTCTTCTCGTGTCGTTCTAACGCGAAAGAAAATGGAGAAGGGCAGAATCTGCTTTTTGATACCCTAGGATTGCCACTGGGAAGAAAAAGTACAGAAAGGGTGAAATCCACAGATCCCGGTGCAGAAGCAAAAAGCTTTCAGGAGCGTTCCATTCAATTTGCAGAAAAAGTTTTTGACAAAGAATATCAAGGCATAGAGCCGAGTTTAGGAGATGACCTTCCTTTCTTTTCGGGAACTCAATCTGACGTTTTATTAAAATTCAGAAAAATAATTCCGATTCAATCCGGTAAACATAAGGGTCTTTATCCGAGGTTTGTTTTTCATGGATGGGAGTTTTCGAGCCATGAAAAATTAATTGACGCCCTTTTAAACTGGTTAAATAAAATGAACCATACCGGAGATTCCATTCGGGTTGGCTTGAATGTAGAAAAAATTAAAAGTCAACCGATGTTAGGCATTTCCAACAATACTCATTTTTACCTAATAAAAGCCTCTTGTTTGGACATACAATTAGATTGGCCAATTCTAAAAACCCGATTTTTTGACGGCAATAGGGAAGAAGGAATTTCCTTTGAAATAAAATGTGAAGGAGGAAAGCTAGTTTGGAATCTAGATGAATAAGCCTTTTTTTTAAAGAAATTTTGTTCAAATTTTGTTCAAATTCAATCCGAAATGAAAAAACTACTTTTCGCTTTTCCCATGCTAATGGTATTGAGTTGGTTTCAATATCAATTAAATGCTCAATGCAACCTAAAATCTAGTGCCAGTTCAAGCATTAGAATTCAAATGCTGGCCGAAAGCGGCAGTAACGCTGCCTCGATTGTTTGGAATCCGGAAAACAAAAAATATTATGCCATAATGGCGGGAAATGAATCCTTTCCAATTGAAGTTTTCGATTCAAGAGGAAATAGCTTATTCCATTCCTTAGCTAAAACTGACGTGCGGGGCTTGTGGTTTAACCCTTCCACCAATTCAATTGAAGGAAATGCTTATTCTGAAAAAGGTTGGTTTACTTATTCATTAACGCCAGACGGCAATCCAAACGATTTGATCACCCTAAGGGAAGGAATGAACCAGACAGGAGAAAACTGTTCCGGTTCATTTGACCCCCAAAAGAAAATCATTTATTTCTACGATGGAGGTGATGAGGTGCAGGGCTTTTCCCGAAAAAATGGAAAAATAAAATCAAAAATTACGCTAAAAGGTTCTCCAGTTTCTTACGAAGATTATAATTCGACAACTGTCGTTTTTACAGGTTGCAAAGGAAAGGAATTGGCCTTATTGAATTATGAGCAGAGCGAGGTTCATTTGTATTCTATTAAGGGAAAATATGCAGGTTTAGTATCCTTAGAAACGGATGGATTAACGGTCGAAGATCGATTTAACTTTTCCTATACAAACAATACTATATTTTTATTTGATACGTATTCAAAAGTTTGGACAGGATTTAAAATCTTTGAATAGCTTGTTTACAATAAAATCCAGGTTCCTAAACCTAATAGCAAAGTAAAGCCGATAATATCAGTAAAAGCTGTAATTAAGATAGAAGATGATATTGCCGGATCGACATTAAATTTTTCTAAAATAATGGGAACAGCCGAACCTGCAAACCCGGCTACAAATAGATTTCCAGCCATCGAGAGAAAAACAACTAATCCTAAATAAGGGTCTTCGTTAAGATAGAATGCCATCCCGGCGATAACCAAACCCAACAAGACTCCAATTGCCATTCCAACTAATACTTCTTTTAGAATTACACTTATATAATCTTTTGGATCTACACCTTCTGTAGCAATACGTCTAATGGTTACCGCAAATGTTTGGGTGGCGCCGTTTCCGGCTACTCCCGCAATCACTGGCATAAAGGCTGC
>JAYSVQ010000140.1:0-2261 GCA_043718485.1 Bacteroidota bacterium | reverse complement strand
TTAAACCGAGAACAACCATTTAAAACTGCGTTTTCGGTGGCATTTTCAAAACTCCAAGGGTCGATATCGATTCCCAAAACTGAGGTTGCGCCTAATTTTTCGGCCATGATGGCCAAAATTCCAGTGCCGGTGCCCATATCCAAAACTCGCTTTTCAGTAAAGTCAATAGTCTGACAATGAAGCAATAACAAGCGAGTCGTTTGGTGATGACCCGTTCCAAAGGCCATTTTCGGGTAAATCATAAGGCTATGTCTGCATTTTCCCGAGGATTCCTTAAAAGGGGGAATAATTTCACAGAAATCCTCGATTTCAATCCCCATAAACTCCTTTTCCCATGCTTCATTCCAGTCCTTAGGCTCCATAATTTCGAGCTCGTAGGCACCTGAAGTCAAATCAATAAGCGCATTTTTTATGATATCAGCTTGATAATCAGGCTCTGAAATGTAGGCTTCTAATCCCTTTTCGTTTTCAACAAAAGCATAACATCCAGCCTCTGAAAGCAAAAAAATCGCTGTTTCTGCTTCATGGCCATTCAGAGAAACCTGAATTTTTAAGGTATTTGGGGCTTTTATCAAAATTAAGATTCAAACTAAAGGAATCTGGGTAAGAAAACATCCACAATGTTCTCAACCAAGCCAAACTTGTAACACACTTTCAGAAATGAACCGGCCCTTCTCGAGGCGGTTGAAAAAATGAGGCCGCAAGCCTTTTTAATAATTGGGGAAAGCTTCTGCACTTCTTCATTTAATTTTGGCGGTGGAGTATTTGAATGATTTGAATGAGAGCCAACGCGCCGCAGTAACCAACCCAGATGGCCCGGTCATGATTATAGCAGGGGCAGGCTCCGGAAAAACAAGGGTCTTGACCTATAGACTTGCTTTTTTAATTGACCAGGGAAAGGCAGACCCCTTTGAAATTCTTGCGCTCACTTTTACCAATAAAGCTGCGAAAGAAATGAAAGAAAGAATTCAGAAATTAATTGGCCCCGAAGCAAAAAATATCTGGATGGGAACCTTTCACTCCATCTTTGCCCGCATCTTGCGAAAAGAAGCAGAGAAGCTCGGGTACACAAAAAGCTTTAGCATTTTGGATGAAGAAGATGCCCAATCTTTGATTAAAAAAATTATCAAAGAAATGAATCTTGATGATAAGACGTACAAACCCCGTGTAATTAAAAATCATATTTCTGGCGCAAAAAACGCCTTGGTTGACCCAATAGAATATGCAACCAACTATGTGCACGATTCATTAAGTGCTGTAGTTGCAAAAGTTTATGAGCGATACAATATTCGACTCTTTCAATCCAATGCAATGGACTTTGATGATTTGCTCATTAAACCAATAGAATTATTTGAAATTGACCCTGCATCGTTATATCATTATCAGCATCGATTTCGGTATATTTTAATTGATGAGTTTCAAGATACCAATCAGGCGCAATATGTTATTACCCAAAAATTAGGAGGGGCGCATGAAAATATTTGCATTGTAGGGGATGACGCGCAAAGTATTTATTCCTTTCGGGGCGCTACAATCCGAAACATTCTCAATTTTAGAAAAGATTATCCCGAAACGCAGGTTTTTAAGCTCGAACAAAACTACAGAAGCACGCAAGTTATTGTGGAAGCTGCAAATTCAGTTATCGCTAAAAATAAAAATCAAATTCAGAAAAAGGTTTACACCGAAAATCCGCAAGGCGAAAAAATAAAAATAATAGAAACCGCAACAGATTCAGACGAGGCAAGAATGATTGTGGATCAGATTCGGGAGCAAAAAATGCGAAATCAATTTTCTGAAAAAGATTTTGCCATTCTATATCGCACCAATGCACAATCCCGGTCTTTAGAAACCGAATTACGGCGCTCAGGCATTCGTTATAAGGTTTTTGGTGGCCTATCTTTTTACCGACGCAAAGAAATTAAAGATACAATTGCCTATTTAAAATTGGCGATTAACCCCAAAGACGAAGCCTCTTTGCTGCGTGTAATTAATTACCCAGCACGGGGAATTGGTGATACAACTATAGATAAATTATTGGCGCATGCCGGCAATACAGGCATTAGTTTATGGGAATCGATTCAAAGTGTGAGCCAATGGAAAATTGGAGGAAGAGCAGAAAGCACAGTTTCAGATTTTGGAAATAAAATTGCCGCATTTGGGGCCATGGTGCCAACCCACACAGCATTTGATTTAGCAAAACACATTACCAAAAATACAGGCATACTTAAAGAGTTGCATCAGGAAAATGATTTAGAATCCTT
>JAYSVQ010000139.1:0-6550 GCA_043718485.1 Bacteroidota bacterium | reverse complement strand
TCAGCGTTTAGATACATTAAGTTTATTGTTTCCGGGTCTAATGGTTTCGGCTTTCTTGATTTCTATTTCTGGAATGAAAAATTACCCCGGTATTAATTTAAAAATTGATGGCCCTTATAATTTTTACAACCAAATTGTTTTTTTTCCAGCGTATAAGAATTATTCGCTCAAAAAATCTGAAGAGAATTTTTGGGAGAGCAAAATCCCGCCAGATTGGGTGAGCCTGATCGGCACTTCGAGTGTTGATGGCTACCCTTGGGAGCTTTCTTTTATTCCTGCCAATGGTTTGAACTGGAAAGCCAGAAGAACTCTCCAGACTTACCCTTTTTCATCGGGATTGGATAAAGAAGGGGCAAAAACCCTTTCCGGGGAAAATGCACCCGATTTTTTGATTTGGCGGTTAATGGGTGAGCCTAACCAGAGTTTTATGGGAAGTGTGGATTTAGGCTACCAGTTGAATGATGCGCCTCAGACACGTGACTCCCTTTTTGCACAATATGAAATTGTAAAGAAGAATCACCCCCTGATTTTGTTGAAGAAGAGAAAAGAGAAAATCTCGTTACAAAGATCGTTGATTTCTGAGGGAAACACAGGCTGGAACCAATGGATTTCCATTCCTCAATCTCAGAACCAGGTTACTGTATTGCAAGCAGGTGTAGCGTCTTCGAGCAAGGGAATTATTCGCAATTTTCTGTTGCGAAATTCGCCTGTGTTTTTGGAATACCGTTTAGAAGATGGAAGAGAATTAAAATATCAATTTCCGGTTTCCTCTGCACAAGACGGTTTGTGGATGAATCCTTTTGTGCAAGATCCTTTTCATGATGAAAGCGAAAGTAAGGCCACTCACATTCGATTTGTGGCACTTGATAGTACAAATTGGGCACAAAAAATTTCATTCAAATGGGAAAGCCTTAAAGGGATTGACAGTATTCAAAATTTGGCATTTTGCAATTGGTTTGGAAAGGGAATACAATGGGAAAAAGAATGGGCTTCTCGCATGTTTTTCAAAACCGAAAGTCAATTCCTTTCAGATTCTACCATTGCTTTATCTTCAAATTCTTTTAGCGAAGTCATTCGGTTTTCACCCGATGGTCAAAACGACAGTTTACCCAGAAAGATAATTGCATCCGTTACATGTGAATTGGAATCGGGTGCGGATTTAGGCCTGGTATTTTCTTTGGAAAAGGGAGATTCCATGCTCGATTATGAAGTTCGGTGGGCAGAAAAAATTCCCGGTAGCCAATCCTTGATATTACACCTCGACTTGCCCTCAGAAAGGGTTTCCGGGTCGAAAATGGCGGTTTATGTTTGGAATCGGGGCCTTGGAAACGCTCGAATTCAAAATTTAAGCATGGCTTTAATGCGAAAAAGGGAAATGAAAGTGGAAATTTGTTTGGATTAAGGCATTCCATTTCTTTAAAAATCCCCTTTTTCGTCCTTTTTTCAAAACAAATTTAACAAGCAACGGGCTTGAAGTATTTGATATACAGTCTAAAAGCTTAGTTTTGGGATAGGTTCAGGAGAAGGGAATGGAAAAAGAGTAGAATGGTCTAAAGTCCTGATATTGAGGGAAGGATGTTCAGAAACACATGAAGCAAATTGTCCTTAAGGTAAGCCTTTTGGTTGTTATTTTTGGCCTAAATGCCCCAAAAGGGCTTGTAGGGCAATGCCCCGTAAATGTTGACATTTTACAAGGGGCAAGCGCATGGTTTTGCCCAGGCGACACTTTTATTCTGTCTGGTACTCCGGGATTGCTCAATTATGCGTGGTCAAATGGATTGACCTCAGACACCATTCGCATTACCAGCCCCGGAACCTATTGGGTGAGTACGACAGGACCTATGGCAGCCTGCATGGATTGGGATACGATTCAGGTTTTTCAATACCCGTATCCTCCTCAGGTTCAATTAAATATAACCGGAAACTACTTTCGCTTATGCGAAGGTGCTGTGCTAAACGTTGCGATTACAAACCCTTCTTATACCCAGTATTTTTGGAACTATGACGGTTCCAACTCCACCAAAATTGACATAGACAGTGCTGGTTTTTTCTGGGCAGTAGCTTGGGATGCAAATGGGTGTCGTGATTCCTCAAACACATTTACCGTTCAAACCATTCCCAATCCGGTTCCAAATTTGGGCACAGACTCTACGATTTGTTCTGCAGATTCAATCAACTTGAGCCCCGGAAATTTCTTTTTCAATTATGTTTGGTCAACAGGCGATAGCGCAGATAATGTTTGGATTGAAAATGCAGGTCAGGTTTGGGTTGAAGTGACAGATGCTGACGGTTGTAAAGGCCGTGATTCGATTTCTATCTCAGAAAAACCAAGCCCCATTATTGATCTGGGTCCGGATACGATTATTTGTGTCGATTCAAATTACCCATTAGATGCATCTGTACCCGGCGGAACTTATTTTTGGCAAGACGGTGCAGTAGATCCGATTTATTTTGTGAATGCATCGGGCCAATATTGGGTTAGGGTTACGGCTTCTAATGCATGTATTTCGCCAGTCGATTCGGTTTGGATTACGGTTGATTCGCCCATCGTTCCCATTATTACTTCAAGTTTGAGTTTGCTTTCGGTTCCGCAAGACCAAGCCCATTTGTGGTATCTCAATGGTATGCCCATTCCGGGTGCAACGGCCGCAAATTACCGCCCACTTGAAACGGGTGAATATCAGGTAAGCAGCACAAATGCAAATGGATGTATTATCTTTTCTGAAATATTACTTTGGGAAGCAAAAATTAAATTAATTCAGGCTTTTACGCCCAATGGAGACGGCATGGGAGATTATTTTTTTATTGAAAATATTGACCTTTTTCCAAAAGCAGATTTAAAAGTATTTAATCGCTGGGGAACCTTGGTGTATGAAATGGCCGCTTACAATAATTCCTGGAACGGAAATTCTCGTGAGGGAATTGAACTGCCTGTGGGTACATACTACTTTACGCTCGACCTTCAAGATGGTGGAAAGGCGATTACCGATTTTGTTGTTATAAACAGGTAAATGAAAGCATGAAGAAATACCTGACTCTCCTTTACCTGATTTTCATTTGCCTGAGCACTCAAGCTCAGCAAGACCCACAATACACCATGTATTTTTTTAACATGGCCGGAATTAATCCTGCCTATGCGGGTAGCAGAGATTGTGGCGTCTTAACTATGATTGGTCGAAAACAATGGGCAGGCTTAAATGGCTCTCCTGAAACCGGCAACCTTTCTTTTCATTCCCGAATCGGAAAAAGTTTACATGGTGGCGGAGTAAATTTGATTGCCGATCACATTGGGCCTTATTCTCAGATAAGTCTAAGTGGAATGTTTGCATATCGGTTAATGCTAAACAATAATTGGCGTTTGGCATTAGGCTTGAATTTGGGAGGCGCGAATTTAAAGGGAGATTTGAATTCATTAACCCGTGAAATTGCAGGCGACCCCTTGCTTGCAGGAAACCAGTTCAGCCTTTTTATTCCGAATGCCGGGGCAGGTGTTTATCTCGATTCGAGAAAATTCTTTGCAGGCTTTAGCATTCCTCGTCTCATCGAAAGTCGCTGGTATCCGAAAACGCTTGTACAGAGCAAGGCGGTTTGGGCAAGGCACATGAATTTTTCTGGCGGGGCTATTTTAGACATTCACGACGATGTAAAATTTCGCCCTTCTTTTTTGGTAAAGTATGTGGAAGGCATTTGGACGCTCGACTTGAATGCGAGTTTTCTGATTAGTGAAAAGTTTTGGGCCGGTGTTTCTTATAGAAGGGGAGATGCGATTACCTTGATATTTGAGTGGTATGCGACTCAGAAATTACGCGTAGGGTATGCCTATGATATTCCCATTTCCCTTCTCAATCGAAGCAACACAGGTTCGCATGAAATCATGATTCGTTACGAATTCAACAAACAGGATAAGGGTTTAATTTCACCCCGATATTTTTAATGATAGCATTTCGACATTTAGTGAAGGGAATGGTGTTGGGTTTTCTACTCTGCATTTCCATGTCGCTTTTGGGTCAGGGTAATAAGAGTGAAAGGGCAGAAATTTTTTTCAGGGAAGGCGCCTGGCATCAAGCTGTACCGTTTTATGAATCCTGGCTGAAAAAGAATAGAGATCGAGAGGCCATGAAAAATTTGGCGGATTGTTATCGTTTCATGGGGAAATATGAAAAGGCCTTCAAATGGTATGAAGCAGCAGTGTATGCGAGCGAACCTATGCCAGACCCCGAGGCCCTTTTTCACTATGCAGCTTTGCTTAAGCGCGCCGGAAATTTTGAAAAAGCGGCTGAATATTTTCGCCGATATGGTGAAGCGGTAAATGATTATGAAGCTGGAGGATGGATGGCCGATGCATGCATTCATCCTGAATCGCTTGCCATAGATTCAGGTCGCACCCGTGTCATGGAATTGAGATACGAAGCCGGTAGAAGTGATATTTCCCCTCAAATCGCAGGGGGAAGTTTTATTTTTGCCTCAGCAAAAACCGCATACGGTTTTAGTGACCCGGAGTCATTCGTTGAAAAACCTGTAACCTATGATTTATACGAGGCTGCGATCCCAACAGGTGTTGGCCTGGCTGAAATTAGACCACTGAGGGGTGAAGTAAACTCTTCTTTTCATGAATCCTCTTGCGCATTAAGTCCCGATGGACAAACGCTTTATTTTACCCGCAGTAATTTTGATGGCAAGCAATTGCATGTGGATTTAAAAGGCATGAGCCGCTTAAAAATTTATACTTCAAAAAAATCTGGAGCAGATTGGATAGATGTGAAACAGCTCGATATAAATGGAGAAAATGTTTCTACTTGTCATCCTGCTTTATCGCCTGATGGCGAAACCATGTTTTTCTCTTCTGACAGAGAAGGCGGTTTAGGAGGAATGGACTTGTGGGTCGTTTATCAGGAAGAGGGCACCTGGACGATACCTGAGAATTTAGGCCCAACCATTAATACACCCGGAAACGAAATTTTCCCCTATTATCCTGAAGAGGGCAAACTATATTTTTCTTCCGATGGTTTTCCCGGTTACGGCGGGCTTGATATTTTTAGTACTTCGCTTGCTTCTGGAGAATGGCAGCTACCCAAAAATGCAGGAAAACCCCTGAATAGTCAGGCAGATGATTTCGGAATTTGGATAGATTTAAAAAAATCTGAAGGTTATTTCAGCACCGGTCGAAACCCGATTGGAGACCGGCTTTACCATTTTGAAATGCGCCAGCCCATCGTGGTGCAGGTGAAAGATAGTTTTTTTCAAACCCCATTGAAGGGGGTAGAAATTTCTGTGGTCGAGGAAAATGGCCGGACAGAAAAGTATGTCACCAATGAAGAAGGCAAGATTTCTTTTTCTACCCGGTCAGGTAAAAATGTAAAACTGATATTAAAAAAGGGAAACTTCCAAGAATGTAAAGCCGAGTTAAAAGCAAGCAACCCAATGGCCGGCATTACAGACTCTTTGTTTTTGAATATGAAGGCAGACCGCAAGGGAACTATTTCAGGTGTAGTAAAAGACGAAAAAACGAACAGACCAATTCCAAACGCCCTCATTGAAATTTATAGACAAGACAGTAAGGAATTGAGTTTGAAAACCGATGCCGATGGACGGTACTCAATTCAAGTTGAGCCTTCTCAGAATCATGATGTTATAATTACCCATCCAGAATATGTTTCCGGATTTCGCAGGGTTTCTCCAGAGGAGTTAGAGAACCGGGAGGGATTCATGCAAACAAGCTACCTTCAAAAGGGAAACCACCTTTTAGTTGAAGGGGTTGCAGTAGCGTTTGACAATGGCATGGCTATGGCGGGGGTAAAACTTAAGATATTTGATAACACAACCAACCTTGTAGTTGCAGAAGCCATTAGCGGACCCGATGGCAGATTTTGGGCTCCTTTAAAAATCGATAAAATTCCGGATTATTCTGTGCTTGCTTATCACAATGGTTATTTCGCATCGCGCATAGATATTGAAGAAGATGTAAAAAGTGGCCGCAAGCGAGCAGTTGTTCTCATGCGTCTCTCTGAGGCAAAAGTAAACAGCGTTGTAAAAGTTATTTTTTACGATTACGATGCCTATAATCTTAACAACCTTAGCAAAAGGGATTTAAATGAAATCTACTTTTTTCTAAAAGAAAATTCAGGTTCGGTGGTTGAAATGGGCACCCACACTGATTGTCGGGGAACCCATGAATACAACCTTGAATTATCTGAAAGGCGGGCACAATCTGTCGTTGATTTCATCATTAGAAATCGAGATGTAGATCCCTCTCGCATTGTATGGAAAGGGTATGGAGAAGGCCAACTGGTGAATGATTGTCATGACGATAATCCAAATTGTACCGAAGAGCAACATTCTCAAAACCGACGTGCAGAGGTGAAGGTGGTTCGGTTGAATGAGAATAGTCAAGGATTAAACGGGAGGTGAAATTGGTTTCTAAATCCTATATCTTTTCCTTCATTTTAACCGGATTTATTGTATTGGGCTACGGGTCACTTTTCAGCCAACCCTTAAGAGCTGATGTTCTTGTAAATGGGGTTCCGATTGGTAATCAGGTTTATGTTGCATG
>JAYSVQ010000138.1:0-6574 GCA_043718485.1 Bacteroidota bacterium | reverse complement strand
CTGAAGAGGTAATCCAATTTACGCCCACCTGATTTAGTTCTTCAAAAGTCAGCGAATTCAATGGCCCATTCGCAGTTTGCGGACAAGGGTCGCATTTCATCGGCGATTGCCCGCTGATGTTCCATGCATATTCAACCATAACAGAATTTTTGTCTTCGCGCTTCCATGCCTTAGTAAACACATCTTGATAGAACGTGCCAAATTCTTTAGATACAAATTCAGGAATGTCACGATTGGTGGGCATAGTCGCACTGCGATAATTTGTGGTTTCAACCCGACCGCTTCGGGTTAGGGCATAGACAATTAAATCTTGCTCCCCGGTTGCGTTTGCCATTCCCAGGCGAATGGGCAATGCGAATTTTGGGGAATCAAAAGAGATTTGTAAGGGATTCAGCGTATTCGTTGCGGTAGGATTGAATACCTTCAGGTTTACTTTCGCAACAAAAAACTTCATTCCGTTTTTGATGTAAGGTTCCAACACTTCTGCTGCTCCCGCCGGAATTTTGTACCCATTTTGTTTCAGCCAAATTTCTAATCCATTTGATTCTTTAGCTGAAAGAATGAGAATCTCATATTCATCTACCTCATATCTCGCCTCTACTTTCACGCTGTTTCTTGCGAGTCTGTCATCTTTTTCAGGCGATTGCCAATCTGAACGAGCAGAACTGGGCATGTTCATGCTTTTCTTGTTCATTCCCTCTGCATAGGGTCGTGGACAAGGGGAGGGATCATGATATTCAACCAATCTTGGGCCGGTATATGCATCTAAGCGTTCAAAAATACTTTTGTGCACCGTTCGAATTTGCTCTTTTTGCAACACCACAGGCACCGGAACCACCATTGCAAATTCTTTTGTGGGCCCACTATAATCACTGAACATGGTGATGGTCGTTTTTTGTCCGTCACGAACCATAATCACCTGTGAGGCTTTATTGAATAAGGTTGCGTCTGCTTTGGCGACATAAAATCCACAAAAGGCGAAGATGTCGTTGGTGAAGAACAAAAGGAGTAGGGGAAAGACGAATCGTTTTTTCATGAGAATTTATTTTTTAGATTGTGAAAGAGGAAATATTTATTGAGTAACCTTTGAAGGAATGCGAAGGATGAAAAAAGTAGCGAATAGAAACAATGCGACTAATAAAATGAGAGCCGGAGGAGTGCCACCACCCGGTGAAATGGGAAAAATGGGAATGAAATTCTTATTTCCATTTTTATTGTCTTTAATCATCGCCATGTATTTGCGATTGTAATCCGGATAGCGATTGGGGTCCCATCCTGCCAAATAATTCATTTCCATTAATTCCTTTTGTCTTCTTCCGACTAAATCTTTTAGATAGGTTTGGGCCTCTTCGCAATCCAAATCCTGAGACGGATGGTTCATCACATACCGGCACTGAAAGTTTTCACGGTTCGCTGTTTCCTGAAAAACTAAATCCTGGGGATACAAAACCCGGTTGTAACGTGCATGAAGCCGAGTAATAAAAAGAGGGCCATCGTAATCCGTTCCGCCGCCGAAATTGAGATTGTTCCCCAAATCTTGAGCGCTTATCCAATCTACGCCCAAATCAAGCAAGGTTTGATACCCAAGGGAGGTGAGGGGACCATTTTCAGTTTCAGGGCAAGGGTCACATTTCATCGGTGCTTGTCCTGAAATGTTCCAGGCATATTCCAACATCACCGCTGTTTTCTCTTCCCGATTCCAGGATTTGTTAAATACATCGGCATAAAATGGACCGAAACTTGGTGAAATAAATTCAGGAATATTTCGGTTCGTTGGCATTTGTGCTGTGCGATAGTTTACCGTTTCTACCCTACCGTTTCGGGTAAAGGCATACACAATTAAATCTTGATCACCAGATGAGTTGGCCATGCCCAAACGAATCGGCAATGCAAATTTGGGTGAATCAAAAGAGATTTGAAGGGGATTCAATTCATTCTTACCGTTGGGATCAAACTTTTTCAGGTTGACTTTAGCGACAAAGAATTTCATTTCATTTTTAATGTAAGGTTCCAAAACCTCCGCAGCACCTACGGGTAAGCGATAACCATTTTCGGTTAACCAACTTTCCAATCCGCTCGATTCTTTGGCAGACAAAATCAGAATTTCGTATTCATCTACTTCATACCGGGCCTCAATGGTTACCCTGTTTTCTGTTTTTCGTTTATCTCTTTCCGGACTTTGCCAATCATCTGAAACAGTCTCAACCGAAGACATTGAAATTTCTTCATAATCAGGTCGATAACAAGGCGATTGATCATGATACTCCACTAAGCGGGGACCGGTGTACACATCTATTTTTTGGAACACTGATTTATGAACCGTTTTGATTTGGGAACGGGTGAGCACAACCGGCACCGGCACCACCATCGCAAATTCTTTAACCGGCCCTGAGTAGTCGCTGAACATGGTAATCGATGAGCGATTTCCATTTCGAACCAGAATTACTTGAGAGGCCTTGTTGAATAAAGTTGCGTCAGCTTTTGCGACATAAAATCCGCAAAAGGCTTCTACTTGAATAACACCTAGGAAAGCAAGTAGAATGGAAATTAGGGTTTTCTTCATGATTGTATCCATTTAAATTTTTTAGCTTTAAAAATGATATCGAAAAGGGGGGTGAAGGCACTCATCACAAACAAGGCATACAGGGGTGCGCCGGGCAGTAAATATTTCCAATTCAACCAAGCACTCAGCCCTGCAATTACAATGGACCAAAGCACACGTGCCAATCTGTGGCTGGGCGTGGTAACCGGGTCAGTAATCATAAAAAAGGTAAAGAGGAGTAGGGTCCCGCTGCTAAATTGATGAATGAAAAAATCTACCGGCCAACCTAACCACAACACATTGCGCGAAAACTCAAAAACAGCAAGCGCAGCCAAAAAGGTAAATGCAGTATCCCAGCGACCGACTTGAAATAAAACGGTTAATCCCGAAATACCCATAAAGGCCCACCAGATATAATCGCTGCCCCATTGCCCGGGCGAGATCCATGCGTTGCCACTTAACAGCACAGAAATCACGATGCCAAAGTTGGTCGGATTAAAAACATGCTTGCCCTTTCGTTTGATCAGGAATTTACTCCCTACCGTTAATACAGAGGCCAACACAAAAACCCACCAAAGATTGGCGCGCAACATCAACGTAATACTCAGGCTCGATATCCATGCACTTTTAAGTGAACTCAAATTATTCTTACCTGTAATTGTATCACCCAACCACTGACTCATGAGGCAGGTAAAAAAGGTGATCATAAGATTTTCAGGCTTTATCTTTAGGTCCAAAAAAAGTAAGCCAACGCTCAAAAAAAGACTTAAGAACAGAATTTGAAAATGCCTTCCGTCTTTAAAAAAACTCTGGCATTGTTGCCATAAAAGTTGGGCAGGATTGAGCGCGAACGTTGTCATTTTTTCGGGATTTGAATGAAGGGTGTGTGTGATTTCAATATTCCATAAAATGTTTCAGTTTTTTTTTAGGAGGGCCAATATGGCATTTTGAATCAGAATTGCTTATTTCGCTTCAATGGATTCTGTTAACCTTACTTTTCAAACCCAAAAGTCGGCGCGAATAAGCACCCTCGGCGATTGGAATGCCCAAACGCGCCACGTATGGATGGTTTTACACGCCTACGGACAATTAGCGCCGTATTTTATTAAGAATTTCGAGGCCCTCAATCTTGAGGATACTTTTGTGTTGGCCCCTGAAGGTCTTTCCCGTTTCTATCTTGATGCCCAATTTGAAAGGGTCGGCGCCAGTTGGATGACCAAAGAGGAGCGGCTGCAAGACATTGACGACAACATGGCTTACCTTACTCAGGTTTGGAATTCCTTTTCAACGAATAGGGATCTCACCAAAATTAAGTTTCATTTGCTTGGCTTTTCACAAGGCACAGCCACAGCCTGGCGCTGGTTGCGCCACACACCCTTTGCACCGGCCTCACTCATCATTTGGGCGGGTACGGTTCCCTTAGATTATTCGAGTGAAATGGCGCAGCTTCTTCAAAACAAAACCATTATCTCTGCTTATGGCTCAAAAGACCCGTACCTCGAACATCTGCAAAAGGAGGATAAGTTAGATTCCTTGAAAGCCATTGCCCCGCATGTACAAATCATCACCTTTAACGATGCGCACCGCATTCCTTCTGAAACCTTGTTGGATGTAGAGAATCGGGTGAGGTAGGGGATTGCTATTCTTTTTGCGGATATAAGAATTATTCCTTTATAAGTGTTCTATAAGACCCATCTGTTTTTAGGAAATACAATCCCGCATGCAGGTGAGATAGTTCGAGGGTCGTGTTGGAAAATCCTTTTGCAGTATGCACAATGTGACCCTGAGAATCATAAAGCGCAATTGTATGAAAAAGAATATCAGGAAAACGAATCGTTACGAAATTTGAGAAAGGATTCGGGTATATTGAAAAGGTAGGACTCAATACATTTGAGGATTGGCTGGCGAGGGTTTGTCCGCAAAGCCATTGGCTATGCTCCAAACTGCTTGAGCTTTGCCAACTTTGAAAGGCAGTAAAAGTTTCGCTTATCGTTGCCCACTGAAATTGTGCAGGCGAAATCACATTCAGCGAATCGATTACTTTCGCAATCTTTTGAAAAAACATAGGGCCGTATTCTCTTTGGTTGGTCATGATGCGGGTTACATAGAATTTATTTGCCGGCCATAATCCATTTTGAATACTGTCAATTTCGGCCTGAATTAAATCGATAATGGCTTGTTCATCATCTAGTGAATCCAACAAGGGGGCACAACCGGTGCCCATGCACCAGAGATTTCTCGCCGCATTATGTGCGTAAAAATTAGTCGTGGTATCAGGTTTAAAAACTCCAAAATCATGCAAATCATTTGAATGAGGCGGATAACTACCTGCGCCTGTTATTAAGGAACATTGCCAGGAATTTCCATAAATATTTCCGATGATTGGATTCCAGTATTGAAGCCAATCAATAGGCTGTACCCCCGGGTTGGTAGTGGAATATATACACCCCCCTAAATGATGGGAGGGATTTGCCCCGCATGAATCCAACAAATACCATTGGTCTGCGATGTTTCTGCCATTCTTATTCTTTGACCGCGGATCAATTTCAATGTTGTCATTGTAGGGTGCGTTTGCCAATAATTCAAAGACATCGTTTGGGCGGGTTCCGGCAGTATCATATTGCAAGGCACCCAACACAAAACCATCTGAGGTTTGTAAATTCCATTTTGCATTTTTGGAATCTACAATCGTTGCCATCTGCAACACATTTGTTTTAGCGCGGTTATAATTGATGGCAGATGCATCTAAATTGTCTGTCGGTTCATTATGCGAAACAATATGAACATACAATTTTGGGGCTTGAGCACTTACATTTTCAATTGTGAGAAGCGCAAAAAGAATGAGAAGGTTGAGTGCTGTTTGTTTCATATCAACGTGCTTATGCAAGTAAGATTTTGTCATGGGAAAATTGCCGAATTTATTTGAGACTACAAAATACGGTGCAGCGCGGGATAATGTTTCTCTTCAGCGCGCATAGGCACTCCGGTGTGAGTATGAAAGCGAGAGCAAGTGAGAAAGTGCACGTCCGAATTTATTCATCCGGGCGGGCACTCATTCTTACTCTCGCTCTCATTGTGGGGTTAGTGGTGGTTTTCTTACATACATGTATTAAATACATTTAAATGATGGGCTTTACCCATCGTTAACATATCGCGCCCCGCTGGGGCTCCACCCATTTCGTAATATTCGTTCGATGGGCTTCACCTATCGTTAACATATCGCGCCCCGCAGGGGCTTTACCCAATTCGTAATATTATGTTCGATGGGCTTCACCCATCGCTAATATATTTCGCCCCTTTGGGGCTTCCGATACCCTACAACTAGGGAGCCCTGAAGGGGCTTAATACCTTAACATAGGGTGAAGCCCTATGTGATGAATCCTAATATTCGGCCCGAAAGTGCCCCTCCTTCTTAATGAGGGTTTAAGGGCGGTTCGTTTTGAATTAATAAAATTAATTGTAACCCTTAATGGTTTCATTGAGGTGAAATATTTATGAATATATATATATTGAAATAACCACCCCTTTCCCCTCCTTTTTCTGCCCACAAACCCAACGCAAAGGAGGGGCACTTTTTAATGCAAGGCTTATGCGCACACTAGTTCTCATTTGTTAGTGGTACCCCAAAATCCCTCCAAATTCCTCCAAAAACCCCATTCCTATCTTTTTATCAACAGTCTATTTCTTTTTCGATTAGTCCAATTACCTTAGCAAAGAATATAATTGATAATGGATAATTATTAATTGATAATTGTCAATTGTCAATTGTCAATTGTCAATTATACATTGTCCATTTTCAATTATACATTGTCCATTGTCCATTTAATAACATAGTTTATGAAAGACACCGCACACCGCACACCGCACACCGCACACCGCACACCGCACACCGCACACCGCACAGCAATAAGCTTGTAATAGGCATTGCCCTTTTCATGCTTTCCCTTTGCCTGAATTCCGCTTATGCCCAAACCCTGCATGTATTTGAAGAATGGGCCGTTACCGAGGGCACACAGCACTTTTTTCAGAAAG
>JAYSVQ010000137.1:0-2281 GCA_043718485.1 Bacteroidota bacterium | reverse complement strand
CTGCACCTGTGTATAGGTCGTAAATAATGTTGCGCTTTTTTGTGCCGGCAAATCTTCGAATTACCTCATATAATTTAGCGGCTTGTATAGGATTGGTTTGAAAGAAAGATACGGGACCGATTTTGTATTTCCATTTGCCCAGTTGTTCAGTAATGTAAGGTGTTCCCTTCCACACTTTCCAGGTTTGGTCTTGGTATGCGTTGTTCATTTTGGGATTCACCAAAGAAACCATACTTGTTACCTGTGGAAAATGGGTTTCGACATATGTAAAAATGTTTTCAATCCATTCCTCATTTTCATGTGCAACAATGAGAATGATCATGAGCTCTTTTGTGGCTTCTGAACTGCGAAAAACAATCCCGCGTAAAAAGCCCTCGTGTGCTTTGCTGTTAAAAAAAGGGATTTTCTCTTGAATGGCAAAAGCTTTCATCGCATTCCGAATATCGTTGACGATTGGCTTTTGAAGTAGACACTCTTCAATGTCTAAGACTTTGGTATAAAACCGTGGAATGTGAAATCCGCAGGCCTCAGGATGTTCGTGCTCGATACCGGCTGCTTTATCCAAACTGGTTTCATACCTGACATTTGAGAATGAAAAATCTAATTTATTGCGATACCAAAATGGTGGGTCTGTACCTATGATGGGAAAAATTTCTTCGGGCACCATACCGCCTATCCGCCTGATGGTTTCAATGACGTAGCGGGCCTTATACTCGATTTGTTTATTGTAGGCAAGATTTTGCCATTTGCAGCCCCCACAATCTGCGAAATGCTTGCATAGCGGTTCTATGCGGTCGGGTGAAGGTTTTAACAATTCCTTCATTCTGCCCATGAATATTTTTCTCTTTTTCGCCCCTACTTCTACCCTAACTACATCTCCTGGCACGGTATTATTCACAAATATTACTTTCCCATCGTGTTTACCTAAGGCATTACCATCGAGCAAAATGTCGGTAATCTCAAGTGAATCAATGATAAAGGGTTGCTTAACACGACGGGGCATAGAAATTTATTTCAGGTGCGAAAATACAAACTCTTTTGGCACCGTTCTATAAAATGAATTAAAGGTCAAGGCAAAACCAAAGACGATGTCTGAAAAGCTGGTTTTACTTTGGAACTATAGGCAAGTCATAATTATCGAATAGAGAAATTTTAGGTATCTTATTTCTCAAGAATCCTTAATTTGAAATGGCGGTAAATTATCAAATGAATAGGCTCAACGAGGATTAATGAAAGTTTATTCCTCCCTATTATTTGATATATTTGACACTCAATTCAGCTTATTATGCTTAGAAAAGTCGTTTTAGGGCACTTTCTTATCCTTTTTTTCCTGTTTCCCTTTTGTGGTTTAATTGCGCAATTCACACATGCTGATACGGTTCGCGGCATGCTCAATGAATTTAGGACACCTTATGACATCACCTTTTACGATTTAGAAATCAGCTTGCAAAACGACTCGAGCATTAAAGGAAAAAACACAATTTACTTTTCGATGGTAGGTGAATATAGTCAGGAAATGCAGCTTGACCTTTTTGAGAATCTTAAGGTTGAAAAAATAAAATACAATGAGACAGAGCTTTATTACAGAAGGGAAGGCAATGCCATTTTTTTGCGCTTCCCCTGGGTTTTTCAAAAAGGCGAAAAACATGCGCTTCAAATTGAATGGTCAGGTCGCGTAGTGGATGCAGCATATCCACCCTGGGACGGGGGATTTGTATGGAGAAAAGATGAAAACGGAAAACCCTGGCTTGGCGTGGCGTGTGAAGGACTGGGCGCAAGTTCATGGTGGCCCTTGAAAGATCATTTATCTGATGAGCCCGATAGCATGCGCATGACTTTTATTTTGCCTCCCGGGCCTTTTCAAGATTTGATGGCCGTTTCCAATGGACAATTGAGAGAAGAAAAAAGGTTGGAGGACGAGAGCAAGCTTTTCAGTTGGTTTGTAAGTTACCCCATCAATTCTTACAATGTTACCTTGAACGTGGGTGATTATGTCCACATTCATGATACCTACAAAAATGAAAGTGGAGAGCACGACCTTGATTATTATGTATTATCAAATAATGAAGATGCGGCGAAGAAACATTTCAAACAGGTAAAGGAAATGTTGGATTGTTTTGAGGGACTATTTGGGCCCTACCCTTATTGGCGAGATGGTTATGCACTCGTAGAAACCGATTATTGGGGAATGGAACATCAAGGTGCCATTGCCTATGGTAATCACTATAAAAATCTTCCGGTTTATGGATGGGATTATATTATTGTTCATGAATCCGGCCAC
>JAYSVQ010000136.1:0-2287 GCA_043718485.1 Bacteroidota bacterium | reverse complement strand
AAAATACATCTTGCGAAAAATCATTTTGGCAATGAGAATATATCGTTTTACACGAATTCAGACTTTCAAAAAAGGTAACTTCGCAAAATGAGAAACCCGCAATTTCTATTATGCCTTTGGCTTCTCGCCTGCAGTGAAAAACCGGAAAAAATAAAACCCTCACTCCGATCCATTACGCAATCTGTTTATGCATCCGGAAATATTGTGAGTCTAAACCAATATCAAGCCTACGCGCCTGCAAGCGGAATTGTAGATCAAATTTTTGTTTCTGAAGGCGATTCAGTGCAAAAGGGCAGCCCCATTCTTTCTGTTTCAAACCAAACTCAACAATTGAATCGGGAGAATGCAAGGCTCTCCGCAGAATATGCTGATGTAAAAACCAATCAAGGGAAATTATTGGAGGCAAGTCAATTAGTTGAGCTTTCATTAAATAAAATGAAAAACGATTCCATTTTACTCGCTAGACAACAACATCTTTGGTCACAAAAAATTGGGAGTAAAGTTGAGTTAGAACAAAGGGAACTCGCTTTTCAAAGTGCTAAAATAAATTTATTTTCAGCACAAGAGAAATACAAAGAACTAAAACGCACCTTGAATTTATCGGCCCTCCAATCCAAAAATAACCTGAAGCTGGTAGATAATATCGAAAAAGATTTCACCCTAAAAAGTATGGTGGATGGAATAGTGTATAGCCTGAAAATCTCAACGGGCGAGATGGTAAACCCTCAATTTCCGCTAGCCGTAATCGGAGATTCAAAACATTTCATTCTCGAGATGCAAGTGGATGAAAACGATATTACATCCCTTAAAAACGGAATGCCTGTTTTAGTCGTATTGAATAGCCACAAAGACCAGGTATTTGAAGCCCGTGTGAGCAAGATAAATCCCTTAATGAATGTGCAAAGCAAAACCTTTTTGGTAGAGGCTGAATTTATTCAAGCCCCTGAAAACCTTTTTCCACATGTAACCTTTGAAGCCAACATTCTCATTCAAACCAAAGAAAATGCACTATTAATGCCCCGCGAATACGTTTTCAACGACTCAATCCTTACTCGAAGCTCAGGGGAGGAAGTGGTGGTAAAGACGGGAATTAAAGACTATCAAATGATAGAAATTCTTTCAGGAATTGCTGCGGATGAGGAATTCATTAAGCCAACGAAATGAAGTACAAACTCATCGGCAGCATTTCCCTTTCCTTACTGTTGGCTCGATTTAAACAAACCCTGGTTGCAGCGATTGGTGTAACTTTTAGCATCACCATGTTTATTACCCTGCTCAGCTTTATGGCGGGCTTAAATGATTTGCTCGATAATCTAATCCTGAATCGAACCCCACACATTCGCTTATACAATGAAATTTTACCCACCAAATTCCAACCCATTGATCGGTCTCAGGATTTCCAATCTTACTACAATTTTGTTGAATCGATAAAACCCAAAAACGAGCGGATTGAAATTTATAATAGCGAGGCTATCATGGAAGCCTTGAAAAAGGACAAAAGAGTGCTGGGTATTGCCCCTAAAACCACCGTTCCCATTTTCTATAATGTCGGTGACATTGGGTTAACCGGTGTCATAAATGGAGTCGATGTCACCGCAGAAAACAAGCTATTCACCTTTCAGGATTATGTAACCCAAGGCAATACCCTCGATTTAAAAAATACCGCAAACAGTATTATTCTTGGCAAAGGAGCTGCCGAGAAAATGTTAGTTCAAATCGGAGATAACATTCAAATCACAACTGCAAAAGGAAATCGATTTCCTTTGCGTGTAGTAGGTATTTTTCAATCCGGCTTGGAAGAATTAGACAAAGTGCAGAGTTATGCCTCAATTTCCACCACCCAAAAAATATTGGGAAAGGCAAATAATTACGTCACCGACATTCAAATAAAATTGCATGACATGACAATGGCCCCTCAAATGGCTAAAGAATACAGTGCAAGATTTGAGGTAGAAGCCATCGATATTCAACGGGCAAATTCTCAATTTGAAACCGGAAGTTCGATTCGAACTTTAATTTCGTATGCCGTAGGTATTACCTTATTGATTGTAGCTGGCTTCGGAATCTACAATATTCTGAATATGATGATTTACGAAAAATTAGATTCCATTGCCATTTTAAAAGCCACAGGCTTTTCAGGCAAAGATGTCAATCTGGTTTTTATGACAATCGCAATAAGCATCGGTGTTTTTGGGGGTTTACTCGGTTTAATTTGCGGTTTTGGCCTCTCATCCATTATCGATCAAATTCCTTTTAAAACGGCGTCACTGCCAACCATTAAAACATA
>JAYSVQ010000135.1:0-6626 GCA_043718485.1 Bacteroidota bacterium | reverse complement strand
AATCAAATTCAACTTCTGGAATGAACAGAATTCTCTTTTTCAATGCCTTTAAGGCTTGACGATTTTTTTCATTCTCGCCTCTCAAAAATTCCTCGCTTAACGTTGGCTTATACATATTTACAAAAAGCCCTTAATTTTCCTTTCCAACTTCAAACAAATGAAGTACGTAAGGTGAGTTTGGCCTTGAAAAACTTCTTAAAAAGCGGATGTGAGAAGATGAAAATTCTCTTATCGGATTTGCACTTATTAAATAATTGCAACCTAAATCTTGTAGTGAGGTCAAGTCTAAGGCCATTTGTTGAAGGGTATCTTTTGGGCTTCCAAAAACTTTATTGCTTTCTAAAATTTCTGAAGAATGCAAAAAACACCGGTTACTTGCGCCGCCCGTTCTAAATGACTTCTCAAAAAGGGGCATTTTGGCAAATTCCGGCTTCATAATTTCCATGAATTTAATCTTATACGCCAATGGATAATTGTTTTGATAACTATCAATAGTGTGAAAGCCATTATACTGTGCAATGCTAGGATAAAAACCAATACAGCCCACTCGATAGGAGTCTTTAGGACGGTCAATAAAAATACTTAAATCCTCAAAAACATCATTACTGAAAAATTCTTTATAACTGATTTCACTCCCGTCAAAATGGTCATTAGCATAATTCAAATAAACACTATGTGCTAAAACAGGCAGCATTGACAAAATAATAAAGGCCTTTTGTACTTTTTTCTCAGCAAGAATTTTTAAACACAAAAACCAAGCCGCATAGACCAAAAAAGGCAAAAAATAATGGAAACGGGATATATTAAATACGTTAAAAAACTTGAACCTATCAAAAACCCATTGAAATCCAAACCATTGAGAAAGGGTTGCTAAAAATGCAGCTATTCCAGCCAAAGCAAATAATAAAACGGCCTTTTTTACATATTCGTTTTCCTTGAAACCATAAAATAAAATCAAAATAGAAATGACTAAAATCAAAAATCCGGGGTATTGGGCCGAATGATAAACGCCAGTTCCCAACGTCATAAACGAAACCAACAATAAGCCCTTAGCATTCAGAACGGTATTCATCTCAAAAGAATTTCGATGGGCCTCAAATCCTTTAATCACAATTCCATAAAACAGTTGATACTCAACACATATAAATGAAATCAAAAGCAAAAAGAAAACCATGATTAACTGAAGATTAACTGATCTTCTTTTCAGAAAATCAATTCCAAGAAAAAGGATTGCGGCCCCGATTACAAATGGAAACATGTTGAAAAAGGCATAGGTCGCATAAAAAATAATAAACAAGGCATCTAACCAGCCTGCCTTTTTCATTGATGCTCTCAAAAAAACGAGTGCCAAACCCGGAATACCCATTACCGAAATTCCGGTTACAATGAAGACCGGCAAAAGTGAGTATGAAAAAGCAGCAGCAACTGCTATTACTTTTTCTGATTCATTTGTAAACCAAGTAACCCGTAAAAAGAAATACATTGAAAAAAAACCCACCAAATGAATGAGCATGTAGTTAAAAACATATGCCCAGAAAGGAGGAAGGATGGCCATGAAAAACGAAAACACGCTAATCCCGGACGGCATACACAACCTAGGTAAGCCCGTCATAACCTGAGGAATTTTTTCAAATGGGTCAGCGGTCAGGACTTTCCCACTATTTTCTAACACAACCCGATACACAAAGTCACCATCTAAATTGTCGTGCTGCCGAATAATGCAATCCTCACCCCAAATAAAAAATCGAGCAAAGTATAGCGCATATAGCAGGAATACTGTCCCAAAAAGTAGTGGTTGAAAACTAGATTTTTTCTCGATTTTCATTTTAGCTGGCGCAAAACCGATCCTTCCATTTTTGAAAAACCATCAAATTCCAGATTAATTTTCGATGGTTCGCGCGTTTCGATTGATGCTGATTTACAATTTCATTCACATAATGAGGGTTAAAAATCCCTTCAGATTTAATTTTCTCAACGGATAGCAAATGGGTGCAACTCGATTTCAATTCATTTCTTAACCATGAAGACAAAGGGATTCCAAATCCCTTTTTGGGACGGTCGATAATTTCATCTGGCAAACGTCCCCTCATCAATGATTTCAAAATGTACTTTCCCGTAAGCCCATTTAATTTAAAATCAATCGGCAAGGCGCTTAAAAACTCAACCAGCTCGTAGTCTAAAAAAGGAGCCCGCACCTCAAGAGAATTGTACATGCTTGCCCTATCCACTTTAACTAAAATATCATCTGCCAAATAGGTTTTTAAATACAAAAACTCTGTCGTTTGTTGTGGGTTTTCTCCTTCATAATTGGATAACCAATAATCAATAATTTCTAATCCGCTTTTTCCGGCAAGGGAGGGGGAGAAATTTGAGTTAAAAATATTTTTCTTTTCGCGTTCAGAAAAACTACTCAACCATAGGGTGTGTCGTAGTTCCTTTTTAGCATAAAAGCCTTTCAAAAATTGATGAATTTTGAAATCGAGACTAATATTTTTATCACTGGCAGGTAACATTCTTTCCGCTAATGACAACAAAGGACCCATGATAGGTTTAAGCCCACTAAATCGGTTCAACAATTTTTCGGAAATAAAGGTAGGATAACCGGCCAAAAACTCATCAGCCCCATCGCCCCCTAAAGAAACCGTAACTTTTTGACGAGTAAATTTTGACAAAAAATAGGTGGGTATAAGGGATGGATCGGCAAATGGTTCATCTACCAGGGTATCTAATTCGTTCAATAATTCCAGCGAATGAGTGGCCGTCAATTGGGCTTGATGATGTTCTGTCCCCAATTTTTTTGCAACCAAAATCGCTTGGCTTGATTCATCGTAGGTCGGGTCACTAAATCCGATTGAAAAAGTTTGAATTTTCTCTTTTGAAAGATTTTGGGCATACCATGCAACAGTAGAGCTATCAATTCCGCCACTTAAAAATACACCTAAAGGCACATCAGAAATCATTCTCCTTTGAACAGCCCCCTCCAATAAAGAATCCAATTTTTCCTTAGCATCCTGAAAAGACAAATTTGAAATTTTAGTTGGGGGCTTCCACCATGTTTTCGTCTCCACCACTTTTCCATTTTTCCATCGAATCCATGCGCCTGGCAACACTTTTCGAATGGATTTGAAAATGCTCATAGGCGCCGGAACATAATCAAATGTAAGATATGCATTTAAAGCCTCTGGATCTATTTCTCGACTTACCAAGGGATGAGACAAGATTGCTTTTATTTCTGAGCCAAAAACGAGGGTTTGGCCACAAACTGCATAATACAGGGGCTTTTTCCCAACTCGGTCACGCGCAAGAAAAATAGATTGGTCTTGCCTATCATGAATGGCAAAAGCAAACATTCCATTTAATAAAGAAAGGCAATTTTCTTTTTCGCTTTGATAAAGGGAAAGTAGAACCTCCGTATCAGATTGGGTTTTAAATCTCAATCCGCTTTTCTCAAGGCCTTCTTTAAGCACTTTGAAATTGTAGATCTCTCCATTAAAAACGATACTCGTTAAACCATCAACGCTCACCATAGGTTGATTCGCCTCTGATGATAAATCAATTATACTCAACCTTGCATGGCCCAAACCCACATTTTCACACATCAGGGTTCCTTGATAATCGGGGCCGCGATGTTTGAGCTGTCTCGTCATCGACTCAATCACGGCGATATTGCCTTCACCTACAAAACCGGCAATTCCACACATTACTAAAAATTGATTTTATTTTTAATGATGAAAGGGTCTTTGTGTTGAGATTCATAATAGGTACGCATTACGATTTCTGCCAACAAACCTAACAAAATCATCATCACACCAATCGTTAAAAACATAGCTGAGAGGGTGGGAAGTGGCGTTTGAATAAGGTCTTTCATTCCCATGATTTTAAAATACAAAGCAGCGCCACCACACAAAAATCCCAACAAAAAAGAAATCAATCCAAAACTTCCAAAAAAGTGAATGGGACGTTGCATAAATTTATCGAGGAACTTAATAAGAATCAGATCAAGAACTACCTTAATGGTTCTGTCA
This sequence comes from Bacteroidota bacterium, assembly GCA_043718485.1. Taxonomy (GTDB): domain Bacteria; phylum Bacteroidota; class Bacteroidia; order J057; family JADKCL01; genus JAYSVQ01. The sequence continues at coordinate 2,601 of JAYSVQ010000135.1, read as the reverse complement.
AATCCATAATTACTTTTACCGTGGATTCGTGCTTTGTAATTTACAGGAAGTTCAGCAACTTTTCCACCTTGCCAACTCGCAAAAACAGGAATGAACCGGTGCATTTGTCCATACAAAAATATACCTTTTATAACTTCTTTGCGATAGACTTTTAGGGTGCATCCATAATCATGAAGTTTTACCCCTGATATCCAGGAAATTAACCAATTCGCTAACATGGAGGGAAGTTTGCGGGTAAAAAAACTACCTGCCCAACGATTTTTTCGCCACCCGGAAACAACGTCATGCCCTTCTTCCAATTTTTGTAAAAGGCGGGGTATATCTAAGGGGTCATTTTCCAAATCAGAATCAATGAGTACCACAATGTCACCTGAGGAAGAATTTATTCCTGCCTGAATGGCTGCTGTTTGCCCAAAATTCTTTACAAAATCTATGATTTTTATTCGCGGATTCTTTCCTGCTTCAATTTCTAGTGCTGAAAGGGTGGCATCTTTACTTCCATCATTAACGGCAATGATTTCAAAATCATAACTGGACAAAACACCGGTAAGAATTGAGAGTAATATCGGAATATTTTTTTCTTCGTTGTATATCGGAAGAACGACAGAAATTGTACTCATTTGTTTGCCATCAGAATTCACGAATCTGAATGACCAAAATTGTAAAAAGTTTTTGGTTTAATAAATCAAAGCAGAAATAAACTCGTCCTAAAAAGTGAAAAATAAGCGTAATCTCATTCAAAGCGCTTCATGAAGTGCTTGTTGGGTTCAAGGCCTGCTCCAAATACCAGCTTTTAAATTTTTCAATTCCCAATTCAATAGCCGTATGCGGTTCCCAATTCAACATGGATTTTGCCTTTGAGATATCCGCCCAAGTAACCTCAACTTCGCCCGGCCTCATTTCCATGACCTCAATTTTGGGAGATTTACCTAATGCTTTACCTACAAGTTCAATAAGGTCATCCAAAGAAACCGGATTATTATTTCCAAGATTCAAAATTTCATACGTACGGTTCCTGTCTTTTAAAAAATCAACACATCTAAAAATTCCATCCACAATATCGTCTATGTAAGTATAATCTCTCTTCGAACTTCCATCTCCATATTGAACTATGGTTTTGCCCTGAGAAACCAAATTAAAAAAATTGTGAATGGCCAGGTCGGGCCTCTGCCTTGGACCAAAAACGGTAAAAAAACGCAGATTAATAACCGAAGTATGATTCAAATAATGCCACGTATAGGTTTGAAGCTCCCCCGATTTTTTCGTGAACGCATAAGGCGAAATGGGCCGGTCCAAAACCATATTCTCCCTAAATGGAGTTTCATGATGATTCCCATAAATTGAGGATGAGGAAGCAAAAATAAGTTTATCGATAGATTGAGTTGTCATCCAATCTAAGAGGTTCTGGGTTCCTAAAATATTTGTTTCTATGTAACCGTGCGGGTCTTTTACCGAAGGAACCACTCCAGGCTTAGCTGCCAAATGTATCACCAAATCTGGAATGGAAGTAATCCGCTTAAAATCATCCTTTAGCCGTATGTCCATCTCTATAAACCGAAATTGAGGGGAGCCAATTAAAGCATGCAAATTTCCTTCTTTCATCAAACGCGGATAGAAGGGGTCGAAGTTATCAATTCCGGTGACTTGATATCCCTCTTTCAAAAGCTTTTCCGCAAGGTTACTTCCGATAAAACCGGCTACGCCTGTAATGAGAATGTGGTTAATAGGACCGCCCATTAAATTTAATTTCGCTTACGAAGGTAAAAAATAGGAACAGAGAAAGAAATGAAAATGAACCTTAAATGCGTTTTTTTCCACCAAACTTCCAGGAATTTCCGTTTCTAAAAATAAGATAGGTTGAATTTGGTTCAACCTCAGAATGTGAAGCCATCCATTGAACCAACGTTTCCTTATTTAAATAAATGGTTTGAGGCGTTACTAATTGATCAAATGCCACATGCCGAAAAAATAAAAAATCTCTTTTCGAAATCCAAAGGGAATAATCGAACAAAGGAAAAACTTTGAAAACTGAAAATCGGCTGAAAAAATTTAAAAAATTAGCGTACAGATAAAATGGTACGGTTAAGGGCGTAGCCACCAAATATTTTGTAAACCACCAAGGCAATCGAGAAACAATTTTGCGAAGTGGATCAACAAAATAAACGACAACATTATTTCCTTCTCGAGCATACACCCAACAATGAAATTTCCCACCGGGCTTTGTATTTCTTAAAACCGATTCAAAACCCTCCAAAGGTTTTTTAAGATGATGTAGTACCCCAATACAATATACAAGATCATATCCGTCGGATTCAAACGTAGTTAAATCACTTTTAATAATTCTCCAATTACTAAATCCGGTAGCATTCATGTTTGCTTCTGCAGATTTCACAGATTCGCCTAAATCAACACCTGTAATGGTTTGGGGATTATATTGAGGTGTATGCGCCAATAGGCTTGCATTTCCGCAGCCTAATTCCAGAATATTCTTTCCCTCAAAATCTGATACGTTAAGTGGCTCAAGCCATTCTTTAAATTGCTCAAATGAATAAACAGAACCTTGGGGTAAATTATTCCACGAGCTCGCAAAGGCCTCGGCCG
>JAYSVQ010000134.1:0-2292 GCA_043718485.1 Bacteroidota bacterium | reverse complement strand
CGGGAAATGTAAATCGTGCCATTCGGGCCTCAGGTGGAAAAACAAATTTTTGGGAAATCAGTCCCTATTTGCCTGCAGAAACAAGAGGTTACGTACCCGCATTCATGGCAGCAAATTATGTTTTTAATTATGCGGCCGACCACAACCTCTACCCTATTCCTTTAGATTTTACCTACGCAACGGATACGATTCACATCACAAGGCAACAAATTACTTTACAGCAACTTGCTAATATTACTGGAGCTGATTATTACCAACTAAAAGATTTGAATCCTGAGTTGAAGTTGAACACCATTCCTTATTCTGCAAAAGGATATATTTTGCGTGTGCCTCACGCCATTGCGATGCAATTTGTAAGCCACCGGGATTCTATTTATGATTTGATTGCTGCACTCAATCCCGATTCTATTTTGAAATTGTATCAAACCGATAAGGTTTCTCCAATTTCCCGGCAACCGTATATGACTGCAAATGCAAAGGAAGGCGCAACTTTTGGAAATCAAGTTTTGGTGTACCACACCGTTCGTGCCGGCGATGTGGTGGGAAGAATTGCAGATCGCTATGGGGTATCGGCCCATGACATTACGACTTGGAATAATCTTAGAGGCTACAACATTCACCCAGGGCAAAAGCTCAAGATTTACTCGAAATCATCTGCACAAGCCGTGAAAGAAAAGCCGGAACCAACTTCATCGGCAAGCCCTGCAACCGTTGAAAAAGAAGGACAAAAATTTTATAAGGTACAAGCAGGAGATACACTTTGGGATATTGCAAATCGGTTTAATGGATTAACAGTTGATCGACTCAAGGAAATCAATAAACTGCAAGACAATACCCTGACACCTGGTCAAATGTTGCAGATTAACTGAGCCGACATTGGCAAAGTCCAAAAAAATTCAGGCACAATCAAAAAGGGGAATGGCCCCGGGTACGTTGCTTTTTACGGGTGTTCAAAAAGTTGAAAATACCCGAATTACCCTTTACGATTATTCAAAGGAATATGTAACCGAAGTCGCCATAAACGATTTATCCCTTTTAAAACCCTACGTTGACCACAGAAGCATTACTTGGATTAATGTAGATGGAATTCACGATGTTAATCTATTGCGTACCCTTGGAGAGGATTTTGGCATTCACCCTTTGGTCCTGGAAGATATTTTAAATCCCCACCAACGACCTAAAGTAGAGGTCTATCCTGACCATTTATATATGGTGCTAAAAATGCCTGATCGTATTATAGAAGACCAACAATTGAACTTTGAACAATTGTCGGTCGTGCTTTCCGGTTCAGTTTTATTTACCTTTCAGGAAAGAGAAGGTGATTGTTTTGATGGGATACGTGAGCGATTAAAAAATCCGCAGAGCAGGGTTAGAAATAACGGAATCGACTATTTGTTGTACCTTATCATCGACTCAATTGTCGATACCTATTTTGTGCTGATGGAGGAAATTGCAGACAAAATTGAAAGTCTAGAAGAGAAAATATTGAACGATAAAGGGAATGAATATTTAAAAAGCCTCCAATCCATCAAGCGAGAAAATATTTTTTTAAAGAAGTTTACGATTCCCACTCGTGAAGTAATAAGCCAATTGCAGCGGGTTGATAACCCACTCATTAAACCGGAAACCAGGGTTTTCTTTTTTGACGTTTATGACCACGTGATTCGAATTTCAGAAGCAGTAGAATCTAACAGGGAACTCATTGCCGGTTTACAAGACCTAAACTTGAATCTCATGAATCACCGAATGAATGAGGTGATGAAAGTACTCGCCGTAATTTCTACTATTTTCCTTCCTCTCACTTTGGTATCAAGTATTTATGGAATGAATTTCGACTGGATGCCGGAGCTTCATCACCCCTATGGTTATCCGACAGCGCTGGGTTTTATGTTGGTATTGGGACTGGGAATGCTCTATTTCTTTAAACGAAAACACTGGTTTTAATTTTGTCGGTGGGTGAAAACTTTCTGTTTTGAATCATTCCTCGAAGTTTAAAAAATCTAATTCAATAATCTTTAAGGATTTTTGGCACGAAGTCCCAAAAACTCCCGAATATTATCAAAATCTTTTTTGAAAAATACACCCACCCCTGTGGTGTTAGTTGAAACGGTTGTGATACCGATATATTCCCGGTTAAAAACCTCCATCACAAGTTGCCCATCCTGATTGACAAATACCGTGTCGGTCGCTTTGTCACGCTCAATTGGAAGTAAGCGAATTTGAACACTGATGTTTCCCAAAGATAATTGCCCGCTCTGGCTGCTTATGACCGTTCCATTTCGTTCTACTGTA
>JAYSVQ010000133.1:0-2298 GCA_043718485.1 Bacteroidota bacterium | reverse complement strand
GCAGAATATGTCTGGGTGGCAAAAGAAAAGCCAATCGTGCTCATACTATGGGCGATTATTCCGTTTTCAATCCATTTCTTGTGTTTCGCATTGCCTCTACTTTTTGGTTATTCCTTGACGCATGCTTTTTATTTAGCGGCCTGTTTTTCCGGTGTCAAATTCTTTTGCCAGTTCTTTTTTATAGAAAGAGAAGCTATTTATTGGTTTCCTAATCTTGATTTACGGAGAAAATTGATTTCGTTTGGACTGCCCCTTGCATTTTCGGCAATTATTGCCGGCACAAGTGCTGCCTACATCGATAGCTATTTAGTCAGCCATTTTTTTACAGACGGTGAATTTGTGAATTTTCAATATGGGGCAAAAGAGTTTCCTTTAGTTTTGATTTTAGCAAATGCATTAAGTGCAATTATTTCAGCAAATCTCGCAGGCGATAGAAAAAATCAAGGCGAATTTTTGCTTCAACTAAAAAGAGGAACGGCTCGCCTTCTCCATATTTTTGGGCCCCTTTCTTTTTTGCTTTTATTGTTTAGCGATGTACTGTATATAAAAATCTTTGGCCCTGATTTTTCTTCGGCTTCTCAAATATTTGACATTTATCTTTTATTACTTATTCCTCGCTTATTGTTTCCACAAGCGATATTAAAGGGGTTTTTAAAGACCCATGTTTTTTACTGGATTTCTACTGGGGAGTTGCTCGCCAATTTAAGCTTGAGCCTGATTTTTATGTCAATTTGGGGCATTCAAGGCATTGCGCTTGGAACCCTCATTGCAAGTGTTTTGGAAAAAGGCATTTTAATTTTGGTGTGTAAGAAACAAACGGGGGTAGATTTTAGGGAATACCATCCCATTCTTATCTGGACTTTCTATTCTTTGGTTTTGCTTTTGGCGTGGACCGCTAAAGTTTTTTGGTGGCCATTTAATTTTTAAGTTTCGGCTCCATTAATTCCGGATAACCTAGCAAAGATAAATTTCCACCCGAAGCAATGATTAATGAGGGATGAGGACCTTGCCTTTCTAAAGCCAATGAAAATAACCCATAATTATAAAACGGGTCGAGGAGTAAGCCTTCTGTTCTGGCAAATTCCAGAATAAAAGTTTTTGCTTTTTGTGTCATTTTTCCTTGAAATTTTTTACCCTCAGGGTTTAAGAAATCAAATTCAGGTAGCGCAGGAATTTTATAATTGAAGATCTCTTCAAAAGCATTTATTGCCATTTGTAAAACCGATTGAAAATAATCTGCGTTTCCTGCAGCGAGATAAATCGAAACTTTTGGATAACGCTGAATTAATGCCAATGAAATCAGTAATGCTGCCGCACTCCATCCGCTTCCCGAATCACTGTAAAGGGTACTAAATTTTAGCGCCATGGCCTGCTCTTGTTTTTGAATTTCTAACCCGAGCGTCAATGCACCCGCAAGGGCAGGAGGGAAGCACGCACCCTCTGGAATGACCGTTGGGAACCATCCCGCTACGCTTAATTCCATTTCTAATTCTTTGACAAATGTTTCTTTACTTTTCCATGCTTCGGAATCAAGGTAATGCCGATCTGATTCAGGAACGAAAAGAGAAGAAAAAAAGGAATTGGGTAATACGTCAAGGGTTCGGCTCTCTCTTAAGACAAGAATGGGTTTTATTCCGTTTTGCCTCAATAATTGGGCGCCGGCTAACACGTTATTTGAAGCTTCGCTTCCAATTAAAATAGCCGCATTTTTCTTTTCCTTTTTTAGCCAGGGGATGAGGGAAGCAAATTTTCTTCCCTTGCCGCCGGCAATGCAAAATCCGAAATCATCTTCACGTTTAACGAAAAAACCTTGATGATTTTGTAAACGATGAATTCGGCTTTCACTTAACAATTGGGAATCGCAAAATGCAAGAATATCAGCCTCAATTCCCATTCCTCTCCTTATTTTCCTGAAAAAACAGGCTTCCGCTTTTCAATAAATGCCGTGGTTCCTTCAATATAATCTGAACTTCTTCCCGCAATTTCCTGTCCGTTTTTTTCCATTTCAAGACATTCATTCAAATTAGATTCAAAACTCCGGTTCAACATTCGCTTAATCAATCCAATGGCCTTAGTTGGGGCCTGTGCATAGTGATTTGCAACTATGTCAACTGATTTTTCCAGGTCTTCTGCATTTACAATTTGGTTGACTAAGCCTAAATTCATCGCCTGTTCGGCTGAGATTTTATTTCCGAGCGTAGCAAGCTCAAATGCTTTTTGCTTGCCTACCAATCTGGGTAAAAAATACGAGGAGCCACTATCTAAAACGAGCCCAATATTGGCAAAGGCCCATAACAG
>JAYSVQ010000132.1:0-6652 GCA_043718485.1 Bacteroidota bacterium | reverse complement strand
TACTTCATAAAAAAACGAATTGCCGTTTGTCCCTTTCTTTTTCGTTTGACCCCAAAGAGAGCCTTCTTTTAGTTGAAATTGAAGATAATGGAATCGGCCGGAAAAAATCAGGTGAGATTAACCTGAGCAGACTAAAAATTCAATCTCCATTTTCAACCCTTGCCAATCAGAACAGATTGGAATTATTGAACCGAGGTCGATCAAAGATAATCGGGGTCGAATTTTTAGATTTGATGAATTCTTTTGGTGAAGGCATCGGCACAAAGGTTAAACTTTCTATTCCAATAAGTTCAACGAGTGTCTCAAATCTGGAAATTGGTAAACCCAAAACCCCCATTCAAAAAATCTAACCCATTTGCCTTCTCGTTTTCTTAGTTTTGTTTTTTATGAAAAACCAAATCCGTGCGATTGTAATTGATGACGAAAAAAAAGCATGTCAATTGCTAACAGCTATGTTAGCTGACCATTGTGAAGATGTAATTGTAATGGCTGAATGCAACGACTTGGCTTCAGGAGTAAAGGCCATTCGAAAGTTTAATCCAGACCTCGTTTTTCTGGACATCGAAATGCCGGGCTTTAGTGGTCTTCAGATATTGGAATTTTTCAATGAAGAAGAAATGACATTCAGCATCGTTTTCGTAACCGCTTTTTCAGACCATGCGCTTCAGGCATTCAGGCTTTCGGCTGTTGATTATCTTTTGAAGCCCGTGCGTGCAGAAGCGTTAATGGGCGCTGTTGAAAGAGTAAAAAGAATTCAGGAAATAGGAGCAACCGGCTCTCTGCTTAATCTGCTCAAAGAAAATCTTGCCGACCCGCTCGATAGAAAAATCGCAGTCCCCTTGGCCCAAAGTTTAAAGTTTATTTCTCTTCGCAAGATTGTATATTTTATGGGAGATGGTTCTTATTCGCATATTATCAATAATGAGGGAGAAGACCTGCTTGTGAGTAAAAATCTAAAATACTTTGAAGAAGCCCTAGCCGGTGTGCCCTTGTTTTTCAGGGTCCATAAATCGTTTCTCATTAATATTTCATTTATAACTGAAATTTCGCGGTCTGAAGGAGGTAAAATCATTTTGATGGATAAATACGAATCCTCTGTCTCATCAGATAAACTACCAGAGTTGAATGCCTTAATGGACAAATATTATTCATGAAATCGAAATGCAATTGGCAACGGATGAAAAAATGTTTTATTCTTTTTTAGCTTACAAAGAGCAGGCCTATTTTTTGCCCTTTAATTTTTTCTCGATTTTTTCTCGCACCGGGGATGGTGTATTTTTTTGTCAAACCGCAAGCAGTTTTGAAAGCTAAGGTTAACTTGAATTCAAATTAGAATCTATTATTTTTTATTCATCTTATGGTTGTCGATTTATGCATTTTAGTGTTTTGGGTGGCCATTTGCTGAAACAATCCTTCCACACTTTCGCAATTTGGTCTAACTTGCGAGCCGATAGATACTATGAGAATGAACGCAAAATTTCCTTCATTTGTAGCCTTAATTTGCATTTGGGTTGCAGCTTGTACACCGAAAACAGAAACCCCTAAAATCGAACATCAAATGACAGCACATGATCCACACTCCTGGAGCCGCCCCGATGAGGTGGCGGTAAAACATTTAAATCTTGACATTGAGGTCGATTTTGAGAACAGAATCTTAAAGGGTCATGCGATTCTCGATATTGAAAACAAAACAGGTACGGATTCTTTGATCCTAGATTCCCGATTTTTGAAAATTGAGAAAATTACATTAGGGAGCGATGAAAAGGAAACCACTTTTTCGCTTAGCCCCGAGCACGAATTGATGGGGAGTTCGCTTTCGATAAAAATTGAGAAAAATACAAAAATTGTAAAAATATATTATTCAACAACCGAAAAGACGGGTGCCTTACAATGGTTGGCTCCTGTGCAAACTTCAGGAAAGGCCCAACCCTTTTTATTTACGCAATCGCAAGCTATTCTTGCCAGAACGTGGATTCCCATACAAGATGGGCCGGGCATTCGCTTTACTTACGAAGCCACTGTAAAAGTTCCACCGCAATTGATGGCGGTAATGAGCGCTGTGAATTCTACACAGAAAAATGCTGAAGGTCGATATATATTTAAAATGGACAAACCGATTCCGGCTTATTTGATGGCCTTGGCTGTTGGCGATTTTGTTTTTGAAAATATCGGCGAGCGAACAGGGGTTTACGCCGAAAAAAACATTATAGCTAAAGCCAAGTATGAGTTTGGTGAAATGGAAAATATGCTGGTAGCTGCCGAAAAATTGTACGGCCCATACAGATGGGGCAGATATGATGTAATCGTTTTACCCCCTAGTTTTCCGTTTGGTGGAATGGAGAATCCGAAATTAACTTTTGCGACCCCAACGATTCTTGCGGGCGATCGCTCTCTAACCTCTTTAATTGCGCACGAAATGGCGCATAGTTGGAGCGGCAATTTGGTTACAAATGCTACCTGGGACGATTTCTGGCTCAACGAGGGATTCACGGTTTATTTCGAAAACCGTATCATGGAGGCCATTTATGGTCGTGATTTTTCTGAAATGGAGGCTTTGTTGGCTAAACAGGAATTAGACAAAACCATTCAGGAGTTTATGAAAGAAAAGCCCGCCGATACAAAATTGAAATGGAAGTTGGCCGGGAGAGACCCCGAAGAAGGCTTGACGGATATCGCCTATATAAAAGGATTTTTCTTTCTCCGGTTAATGGAAGAATCTGCAGGACGAGAAAAATTCGATTCTTTTTTGCGAAAATATTTCGACACCCATGCCTTTACGAGCATGACAACAGAGGGCTTTGTAAAGTATGCCAATGCTGAGTTAATCGGGGCCGATTCTTCACTTGGGCAAAAGATAAATATGAATGAATGGATTTTTGCTGAAGGGCTACCCAAGAGTTGCCCCATTCCGCAATCTTCAAAATTTGAGAACGTAGAGGCGCAACTAAAAAATTGGGAAAAGGGAACCGCCCTTTCCGCACTAGATATAAATAAATGGTCAACGCAAGAGTGGTTGCATTTTTTAAGGCATTTGCCTGATTCCCTGGAGAAATCAAAAATGACTGAGCTTGATAAGGAATTTAAATTCACGCAATCCGGAAATTCAGAAATTCTATGTGAATGGCTAACACGGTGTATTCAAACCGGATACACAAATGCAAATTCGGAACTTGAGGCTTTTCTTTTTAATGTGGGAAGAAGAAAATTTCTCAAACCCTTATATGCTGCGCTTATTAAAACGGAATCTGGTAGGGCTCAAGCCTTGAAATATTACGCTCGGTCGAGGCCAAACTATCATTTTGTGGCTGCAAATACACTTGATGTGATGTTAGACTATAAACCAAATTAAATAATCGTGGTTCCAGCTTGTGCTTGTCTGATTTAACTTTTCCATTCTTGAGCGTTTCATTCTTTTTATCTACTTTAGAATTTATCCAATACTACTCGCATGCAATCTGCCTTTAACTTCAAAAAATGGATCGACGAAAATCGCCATTTGCTAAAGCCCCCAGTTGGTAATAAGCCGGTTTGGACAGAAACCAAAGATTTTATAGTTATGGTTGTAGGTGGGCCCAATCAGCGAACAGATTATCATTACAATGAAACCGAAGAGTTTTTTTTTCAGCTTGAAGGCGATATGATTTTGCGGATTCAGGAAAATAATAAGGCCGTTGACATTTCCATTCGTGAAGGGGATATTTTTCTTTTGCCTGCCAAAGTTCCGCATTCTCCGCAGCGAAAGGAGAATACTGTGGGCCTGGTGATTGAGCGGGTTCGTTCTTCTGAAATGAAAGATGGTTTACTTTGGTTTTGTCAAAAATGTAATGAAAAAATTTACGAAGAGTATTTTCTCATGACGAATATTGCGACTCAAATGCAACCCGTTTTTGAAAAATTTTATGCCTCAGCAGAATTACGAACTTGTAAATCTTGCGGTCAGGTAATGGATGTTCCGGAGAAATTTAAAAAATAAATTAAAGGCGAACCATCCAGCTGTATTTATCTTCGGTTGTCCCTTTTCTAATCATATTCAGCTTGTCAAGCAGAAAATTCCCGATTTTTCTTTCACTTATTGGGGGTAAATTCAGCACAGTCTCTTCAAAGCCGATGGTAGAAACCGGTGCAACCGTTGCTGCCGTTCCGGTTCCGAAACATTCTCTTAATTCGCCTGACCGATATGCGTTTACAATTTCATCGAAACTAATTTTGCGTTCTTCGACATTGTAGCCTGCATCTTTTAAAATCGTAATGCAAGATTCACGTGTAATTCCACGCAAAATGGTTCCGGTAAGAGAGGGCGTAATGACCGTTTTGCCGATGACAAAGAAAATATTCATGGTGCCACACTCCTCGATATATTTATGTTCTTTGCCATCGAGCCAAAGCACATTGTGGTATCCTTTTTCGCGGGCAATAGACGCTGCTTTTAAACTACCTGCATAATTGCCTGCAGCTTTATATTCACCGGTTCCACCTTCAAAGGCGCGAACGTAATCGGGAGTAACCCAAAGTTTCACCGGCTCAGGGTAATAAGCACCAACAGGACTGGTAAAAATGATGAACTTAAAATTGTCGGCATTTTTTATGCCGATATATTCATCGTTGGCGAAATATACAGGCCTTATATACAAAGAACTTCCTTCAAACCCAGGCACCCAATTTTTGTCAATTTTAACCAGCTCTTTCAAGCCATCCATAAAAATTTCATGCGGAATCGGCGCCATTTCTAAACCTGCAGCAGAGCGGTTCATTCTCTTAAAATTATCTTCAGGCCTGAATAAGGCAATTTGCCCGTCATCCATTTTAAAGGCTTTCATTCCTTCAAAAATAGATTGACCATAGTGCAAGGCCGTCATGCTGGGGGAAATTTGTATTTTACCAAAAGGCAAAATTTCGGGAGAAGTCCATTGACCTTCTTTTAACTCAGCGACAAACATGTGATCACTAAAGACTCTTCCAAAAGGAACATTTGAAAGATCAACACCCGGCAATTTTGATTCTTTGACGAGCGTGGTTTTAAATTTCATTCCCACAGCTTCCATATCTTATAGTTTTATTCTACCGTAATTAACTCAACCTCGAAAATCAAGGTTGCGTTTGGAGGAATGGAGGCACCTGCTCCTCTCGCTCCGTAGCCTAAGTCGGGTGGAATTCTTAATATAGCGGCACCACCTTCTTTCAGCAAGCCAATACCCTCATCCCAACCTTTAATAACGTTACCGGTTCCTAAAATAAATGGCAATGGTGTGCCTCTTTTGTAGGAGCTGTCAAATTCGGTTCCGTCGAGCAAGGTGCCTCTATAATGAACGTGAACTTTCTTGCCTGCCACTGCAGGTTTTCCCGTTCCCACTTTTGTCATTTTGTACTCAAGACCTGATGCTGTTTTTTCCATACCAATAAATCGTTTTTCAATTTTCCATTTTGGAATTGCCTGGTTCAGAAATAATGCCTCTGCAACCGTCAATCCAATTTTTTTATCGTTTGAAAGTGATATCAACCACTCTGCATTCAAAATTAAGTCTTTGGGCAATTGAATTTCTTTGTGGCCCCCTGAAACGCCTTCCCCTTCCATGATCATAATTTCAGATGCCTCTCCAAAGTGACCACAAATGCCTTTGATGTCTTGGGCGACATGGCAATAATCAGTTTGAAAGTTTTTTAGCGTTGCACATCCGGTACATTGGGCCTGAACCGTGTAACCAGAAAAAGCTAAGGAGAAAACAAGAAAGATTTTTTTGAACATGATAGTTTTGTTGGGGTAAAAGACAAAAAACGGAAATCTCAACTATTTCTGAAAGAGCCGGAGTACTTTTTGCCTTTATACCAGAAATCGAATAAATAAATTTCGTCAGAACCCATTTTAGTACGGTTTAGCGCCAAATAATGGTTTCCTTTTTCCTTGACATAAGAAGTGTACCAAATTCGTTCTCCATTTTTGTCAAAGAGGTAAAATTCGATATACCCATCGTAGGGAATTTCGTAGCCAATTTTTATGGAATTGCCTGATATTAAGGTTTCTCTCAAATGAAATACGACCTCAGGCTGACCGACCTGCGCTTTCAAGTTTCCGGGTATAAAGCCGACGCACAGTGTGAATAAGAAAATAAAACCGAATCGAATTGCTATCTTCATTTTTAGCCTGAGAAGTAAAGATACTAATTTGGAATTAAATGAAAAATCAACAATTGCCTTTTATAAGCCTTAAAGCCACTTTAAAGCCATTTGCACTGTTTCTTTTGGTTCTGACTGCCCAATTTAAGGCTGCCGTCTCTGCCCAATACTCTATAGATGAGAGCCTCACATTAATAAATTTTAAGGAACAAGCCTTAAAACCAAAAGCTGAAATTTGGGTAGTAGACTTTTGGGCATCTTGGTGTTTGCCTTGTATTGAAGCTGTTCCTGAAATGAAGCGCCTGCACAAAAAGTATGGTGAAAAATCGGTACGCTTCATCAGCTTGTCATGGGACAAAAACGAAAGTAAATGGCGGGATGCGCTCATGCGGCTTCAAATGCCGTGGCAACACATTTGGGTTTCTACCCAAGATGAATTTTTGGAGCAAAAATTTAAACACAATTTTATTCCTGCTCTTTTTTTAATTGACCAAAGCGGAAAAGTGAAAAGAGCCGCTGATGAGGAGCAGCTCGAAAAATG
>JAYSVQ010000131.1:0-2300 GCA_043718485.1 Bacteroidota bacterium | reverse complement strand
GCCGTGGTGATTTCCTTTATTCTATTAGGGAAACTCTTAGAAGAAAAAGCGAAAGGAAATACGTCAACAGCTATCAAAAAACTGATGGGATTGCAACCCAAAACAGTAATCCTAATTGGCGAGCATGGTCAACAAAAAGTAATTCCTATTCAACAAGTAAAAATCGGAGACATACTTTTTGTAAAACCGGGAGAGAAAATTGCAGTAGATGGAAAAGTAACCGAAGGAAACGCATACGTTAATGAAAGCATGTTGAGCGGAGAACCGCTCCCTACACTAAAAAAAGAAGGGGATTTGGTTTTCGCCGGCACCTTAAATCAAAAGGCGAGTTTTCAATTCAAAGCAGAAAAAGTAGGAGACCAAACTTTTTTGGCGCAAATCATTCGCTTGGTTCAGGAAGCGCAAGGGAGTAAGGCTCCGGTTCAACATTTGGTTGACAAAATCGCAGGCATTTTTGTGCCTGTGGTAATTGGAATTGCATTATTATCCTTTTTCATTTGGTTGATTTTGGGTGGAGAAAATGGCTTCACACAAGGATTACTTTCTTTAGTAACGGTTCTGGTTATTGCTTGCCCTTGTGCCCTGGGTTTAGCTACCCCAACAGCGATTATGGTTGGGGTGGGAAAAGGCGCTGAACTTGGTATTCTCATAAAAGACGCTGAAAGCTTGGAACGGGCGCAAAAAATAAATGCACTCATTTTAGATAAAACAGGAACCATAACCGAGGGACACCCTACGGTGAGTGACATTGCGTGGTTAAATAAGGATGAAAGTTTGAAGGCAAAATTTTTCAGTTTAGAAAAACAATCTGAACATCCTTTGGCCGATGCGATTACGAAATTTTTTTCCGAAGAAAAATTGTTACCCGTTCAACAATTTGAAAGTATTACCGGAAAAGGCGCTAAAGGCACAATAGAGGGGGAATCCTATTTTGTTGGAAATCAGAAATGGTTACTCGAAAACAAAATTAATTGCGATGCGGAGCTAAACGAAAAAGCAAAGGCCTGGAATCAAGAAGCAAAAACCATCATTTGGTTTGCCAATGCGCAACATGCTTTAGCTGTGGTTGCCATCACAGATCCCATCAAACCAAGTTCAAAAGAAGCAATTCAACAATTGAAAAATATGGGTATAACGGTGTACATGTTAACCGGAGATAATTTCAATTCAGCAAAAGCGATTGCCGAAAAAACCGGAATCGAACAATACCAGGCAGAGGTATTACCTAATGAGAAAGCAGCCTTTGTAAAAAAATTACAAGCCGAGGGCAAAACCGTTGCTATGGTAGGCGATGGCATAAACGATTCTACTGCCTTAGCACAGGCAGACATAAGCATCGCGATGGGAAAAGGCAGCGATATTGCAATGGACGTGGCCAAAATGACGCTCATCACTTCAGACCTGAAAAAAATTCCACTTGCTATTTCTTTGTCCAAGCAAACCGTGAAAACCTTGAAGCAAAATCTTTTTTGGGCTTTTATTTACAACCTAATCGGAATTCCCATTGCCGCAGGCCTATTGTACCCCGTAAATGGATTCTTGCTCAACCCCATGATTGCAGGGGCAGCGATGGCATTAAGCAGTTTAAGCGTGGTAGGAAACAGTTTGCGCTTAAAATTGTTTAAGGTTTAAATGGAACGGACTGCTCATAAAATTCGCAAGGAAAAGCATTCTCTTACGGCACTTTTTTCCGCTCAATGCCGTATATTAGTAGCCCTTTTCTGACACCCTCATTCGAGAAAACAGAATTAGCTTAAATCTGAAAATGCAGTATGTCTCCTGTTTCCCCATCCATTAAACGAATCGTGCCTCCTAAAAAAAAGGATGAAACGAACGCTGAAAAAAAAGATTTCATTCGCATCAAGGGCGCAAGGGTCAATAACTTAAAGAATATTTCACTCGATATTCCGAGAAAAAAATTGGTCGTTGTTACGGGTGTGAGTGGTTCCGGAAAATCCAGCCTTGCATTTGATACCCTTTACGCCGAGGGACAACGCCGATACGTTGAAAGTTTGAATTCCTATACGCGGCAATTTTTAGCACGCATGGAAAAACCGGATGTAGATTATATTCAAGGCATTTCTCCCGCTATGGCCATTGAGCAAAAAACCGCAACCGGTAATCCTCGCTCAACGGTTGGCACTTCTACAGAAATTTATGATTACCTACGTTTACTTTTTGCCCGTGTTGGCCATACAATTTCTCCCATTTCGGGCGAAGAAGTAAGCCGGGATTCTGTAACTGAGGTTACCGATTTTATTTGCAGAAAAAAAGCGGGAAGCAAGGTTTTTCTCATAGCG
>JAYSVQ010000014.1:0-8518 GCA_043718485.1 Bacteroidota bacterium | reverse complement strand
TAACCCTTTTCTTATTCGGGTTGATAGCAGCGGCAATACGAATTGGTATAAGATGTATGGGGATATCAGGCACAATTATGGTTGCTTTGCCGCCCTGTTAAAAAATGGAGATTTTTTTCTTGTCGGTGGGCTAGATTACGATGATACGGGATTAATTGAGTATTGGGCGGCCAGGGTAGATTCAGCAGGTAACCTGCTTTGGCAAAGCAAAGAAAAGGCATTCGCCTATCCAAAGAATTCCGGGTATAGTTGTAAAGGAATTGAACTAGAAGACGGGTCCTTGGTGGCAATAGGCAATTCTTTTGAAAGTGCTTACAAACCCGCGCTTGTCAATAAATTCTCTCCAACCGGTGATTTGCTTTGGAGCCAGGAGGTTTGGGGCGTAAACCCCAGAAATATTTATATTAGGGATTTTTCTGAGACGCATGACGGAGGATTTCTCATTTGTGGTAGCAACCATAACCCCAATCAAGTAAGTTGGGTTACCCGATTAGATAGCAATGGCTGTCAAACTTCAAGTTGTTTGCAATTGCCCCTTTCTCAGGATTTCTCATCAGCAGAATTGAGCGTATTCCCAATTCCCTGCATTGACCAAATTACATTTTCCTATCCCATTGATTTTGTCTTTGACAAGATTTCAATTACGAATCTAAGTGGACAAACCGTTCTCCAATTTGGGTTTGATCGTTCCGTGAATCCTTCTGGCACTCTGCTTGATGTTAGCAAACTATTGCCCGGTGTTTACTTTTTACATGCAGGCAATCTTTGTAAAAAAATAATCAAACAATAGCGTGAAAGGTCGCTGATTGCATTCCCCAACAGCTGTAATCTCTTAAATAATAGAATCCGAATTTTTGACTCCGTTTAACTGTTTGGTCCTAATCCTTTAGCATGGTTTGCCTCTGGAATTTTCCCAGCCCTACTTCATCCTTAATGCAAAAGAATTGAGCGTGGGGTTTTTCCACAGACAATAAGTTCGTTTTAGCCAAAATCCCGCAAGTTAAATATGGGTAGAGAAAATTCTCCCTACTCCTGACTTGTCCGATTTAGTGCGGTCAAGCCAGACAAAAAAATTATAACTCGCTGAATTTCAATATCAAAAATTTGGGGAATGGAAAAGGCGGACAAGTAAGGAAAATAAAAAAATGACCTTTTTAGTCATAAAAAAAGAGGGCTTACCCTCTGTTTTTATGTGATTATTTATTTTCATCCTCTAAAAAAGAATGAATTTTGGTTTTTTTCTGCCTATTTCTGGAATAATGGAATTAATTCAGGCAAACTTTTAACCTCAGGTAAAGGAAAATCGCACCTGACTTGTCCGATTTAGTGTGGTAGGAGGATTTTTCAGGCAATTTCTTGGAGTTGAGGTGGCATAACGGCTCTCATTCTTGTTTCATTTTTTGTTATTCTTTTCAGGGGCCTGGCATCCATAATTTTCTTGGATTGGGTTAGACAGGCGCTGATAGATATTTAAGTGCTCATTTCTATGTGTATGGATACTGCCAATGCCATAAAGCACATCAACATATGCAATTATATAGGTTCTTCTTTAAAGTGAAAAAATAATTTTGTGTAAAAGTTGAATGCCTAACCCTAAAATTTCTTTAAAATCCACTATTTCAGGCTCTTTTAAACAATGATTACATTTATTTTGGAATTTTAAAATTTCCATTTACATTTGATTTCAAAATGTATAGCCATGTTTAAATACATTTCCTGTTTGCTCTTCCTTTTTTCCCTCTCCCTTAAAGGCCAATATTTGCCCTTCCCCATAGGTACCGCTAAATGGAAAGTGGATACCTATCTTTACAATGACACTTATACATACATAGATTCCATTTCTCCTGACACTTTGGTTATTGATGGGTTCACCTATAATAGGGTGTTTTCGTATATTAATAATTGCGATCCATCCATTCCCACCCCCTGGCTTGGACCCGGCTCCACTATGTTCATAAGGCAAGATACGCTTACCGGAAAATCATGGATTTATGGCTCTTCGGGGGATGAACTTTTATATGATTTTTCCCTGAATGCAGGTGATACTCTGTTTACCGATTATTTTAAACCAGATCCCTATTTAATTTTAGGGGCAAAGGATACCATTGTTTTAGGTGGCAAAGCAAGAAGACGCTTTAGGTTAGGCCAATTTAATTACCTAATTGAAGGTATCGGGACGGTTGGGCAATATTTTAGTGGCGGCTTGCGTGATCCATTCTTTTGGTTTCTGAGTGGTGGAGGCGGGGCTCATCTCATTTGTTTTCAGGATAATGGACAACAAATCCTGTTTGATTCTGCCTCATGTGGTGCCATTTCCGGTTGCATGGATTACCCCATTATTAATGCAAGAGAAGTCGGCCATTTTTCAAAACCCTTGCTGAAAAGATTAAGTGCAGACCGCTTGCAATTGTGTTGGGAGGGAAAAGCAGAACCGGGAAGCCTTAGCATTTTTAATATAGCGGGCATCGCCTTGTCAAAACCCATGCCCTGCGATACGCAATGCGAATTTGACTTATCTGCATTTCCAGCCGGACTTTTACTGCTGCGTTTTGAAAGCCTCAACAAGGGAAACCTTTATTTTAAATATTTACATTTTTAATTTCCTTTTTTATGAAAAAGTACCAAACTAGAATCAAGCTTGGGAAAGCCGGCATGCTTATTATGCTTATTTCCCTTTTTTCAACTTCGATTGGCTTTGCCCAGGATAGTTCATGGGTTCATAAACTAAATGAAGGCAAATCCGATTTTTTCGATGTTTTGAAAACCGGAATGGATTATTACAAAAATAACCCATCTGAAATGAGTGAAACTGAGGATAGTGATTTTAACAATTTCGGCAGATTTCAAACTTTTTGGAGAAGCAGGGTAAAATGCGATTTAAATGGTTTTGGGGATATGAGTTATGCGCCCCAGGCAATGGTTAATTATTTAAATACGCCCTACTGCAACAATACTTCAAGTACACAACAAGGAGGCTCAGACTGGATCCCGGTAGGTCCAAACCGAAAACCACATGATTACTCAACTAGTTGTGGTGCCTATCCGGAGTTACATGCTATGGGTAGAGTAAATGCCCTTTGGGTTCACCCTAACGACCCTAATATTATTTTGGCAGGTGCGCATCACGGAGGAATATTTAAGGCAACGAATAATTGGTATTCTACAGATGAGGAACCCCATTGGAGAAATGTTACCGATATTAATCGTTTATATGGTGCAGGAATTACTTTTTTCTCAAGTACCCGCAATGCTCAGGTTATTTATGCCTCTACCGGGCCTGATTTACGTGGAGGAGATTATGGAATCGGAATTTTAAAGTCAACAAACTTTGGGGATTCCTGGTTTCTATGCGACCAACTTATTAGTGGGTCACCGCCAAGTCCTGCTTTTAAGTTCAAAAAGGTTTTGGTTCATCCAACCAATCCTGATTTTGTGGTGGCCATGACAACAGATGAAGTTTATTTTTCGACTACTGGCGGCATTGGAAATGGTAATTGGGTATTAGCAAATCCCTCAGGGGTGCCTCAAATTGCGCCCGCATTTTGGGACATGGAGTTTGTTCCTTTTGATATCAACAACCCATCAAGCCCGATTAAATTAATTTTAGGCGGCAAAGAATTATGGGTTTTAGATTTAAGTAATTTAAATAATCCTGTCTGGACAATGAAAAGCGGTTTTCTAACAGGAAATTATGCAAATGCACTTTTGAGAAAGCTGACCATTTCGGTCCCTGAATTCAATACTGAAAACGATTTTATTTATATTTGTTATCCAACAGACCAAAGTAACGATTTAGAACCTAATAGTTGGGAAATTGACAAAATTTCAGGGATTGACCTTCAAAATAATGCTGCATTCACCTCTCACTTTGTCAAAAATCTCTCCGGAGGTCAGGGGTCCACTAATGCTTGTTCCTATTTTGAGGTTTCGAAACAAGACGATTATGTTTTTTATTTTGAAACGGGTGCCAGGACTCTTGAAAAAACTATAATTGGCTCAAGCTCAAATACAAATGAAATAACTGAATATTGGTCAACATGTGGCAATTTAAATAATAAGGGTCATGCTGACATTCGTGCTATTTTGATTTATGAGAGCACCATTGATGGGTTGAATGACAAAGTCTTTGTAGGAGAAGATGGCGGTTTGCTGTTTTCTGAAGTTTGGTCAAATCAGGGTAGAACCCCGCTTTGGAAAGACTTGAATGGAAATGGCATGAACATAACTCAGTTTTATTCTGAAACGGTTATGAAAGCAATCCTAATTTAATAAGTGGGGGATGCCAAGATAATCTTTGGATGATGCATTCATTTGAGCAGAATTCAAACCATACTAATTGGAGAATCCGCACTGGTTTTGACGGTTATACAGTCAGGATAAATCCAAATAATCAAAGCCATGTTTTAGCACAAAATCAATTTAAAACGCATTCTTACAATACTGATTTCTCTTCTTCCCCTTTATCGACTATCCTAAGCAATGGAATGACCCTTTTTCCCCGGCCCATGGAATTTGGAATGAATTCTAATCGCTTTTATCATCTTGACAATGTCATAGCTAAAAAAATTCATTGTTGGACCGACAATTTATTGCCAAACATTGCCTACCCAAATTCTATTTGGAATTATGATTTTCAAGCTAATCACAATTTTTGCACAATAAATGACTACAGCGGCATTTCGGCGATTGAGGCCTCGGGAAATACAATTTATGTCAGCATGGGTGACCCCACCTTTGATTTTGATTATCAGGCAATAATAAATGCAGGTTGCCCGCCAATCAATAGTAGCAATCAGGCGCAATTTTATTGTCCCCAACCCGGTGCCTGCTTAGAAAAGAAGTTGTTCTTTTCTGGAGATGGCGGAACTAGTTTTATTGATATTACCTGGACAATGGAAGTGGGAGCATTCTTTACTCATTCAGACAATACTACAACCGTTACAAATGGACCCGGTGGCCCGATTAGGAATCCAATAACAGATATAGAAATTGATAAGAATGATGGAAATCGATTTTGGGTTTCTTTTGGGGGATTTAATGACTTATCTCCTCGAAAAACTCGTGTTTATGAGGGCCGTTTGCATAAAAATATTAATATCAGTGATTCTGATTTTTCTGATTCCTATGTTGAATGGAAAGAAATCTCGGCCAACTTACCGGAATTTCCGGTAAACTGCCTTGCTTTTCAAAAAGGTGGCAGTTTGTTTGAAGGCATTCTTTACGCAGGAACCGAAGTCGGCATATTTTATTATGATTATAATGAAACTAACCCTCAGTGGGAGTGTTTTAGTCACCAATTACCTGTGATTCCAATTACAGATTTAGAAATAAATTACTGTGCAGGAAAAATACGTGCATCTACCTTAGGTAGGGGGATGTGGGAATCCCCTACCCGAAAACAACCTTTGATTGAAATTCTTGCTGTGAACAATGGTAGTTCACAAAATGAAATTACCACCCCGACAACCATATTGAGAGATATAAAAGTCAAAACGGGGGCCATTTTTACCGTTACCTCTACGCTTGAAATGGGTGGCTTTAAAAAAATATATGTAGAAAAAGGGGCAACATTAATAATTAATGGTGGCACTGTTACCGGAGCCTGTGGTTCTTTATGGGGTGGAATTGAAATTTATGGAAGTCCTAATTTACCCCAGAGTGGTCAAGCCACTATTTTAGACCCTTGTCAGGGTACCGTGTTTATGGAAAACAATGCAACCATCGAACTTGCCCGATTGGGAATAACAACCTCAAACGCATCAAACTGGGGTGAATTCGGAGGCAGAATTTTTGCCTCCAATTCGACTTTTTTAAATAATAGAAAATGTATTGAGTTCATGGAGTATCCTGATCAAAACGTAAGTAGATTTCAAAATTGTCATTTTTTATGTGATGCTCCTTTGCCGGATCCTGCTTTTTTTGACTTGTATGGTAATCCAAGGGGAACAGGCCAATTTGTGTCGCTGTGGTCAGTACACGGGGTGCGTTTTAGTCAATGTAAATTTGAAAACACCTATCCTGGATTCATCCCTGAAAACAGGCCAAGTGGGATTTTCAGTGAGGACGCTTCCTATTTTGTTGAAGGCACATGCACCACCTCTACCCTAATTGGTTGTGGTGGCAATTTTAGCGGTTATATACCCGGAAAGTTTTTAAACTTAAAAAATGGTATTGAATTTAATTCCTTAAATGGTTCTGGTTTTGTTTCGATAAAGGGAAATGAATTTGACAATATCCACACAAATATCTCTATTATAAATGGGTTGCCATCCGTTATTAAAGACAACTGGATTCATAATATTCCGGATTGGCATTTTGGCTATGAAGTGCTTGCCTCTACCGGAATTTGGATTATTGGAAATGGAGGCTCAACTATTTCAAACAATTTGATTCACTCAATAGGTACGATTCTTACACAACCGAGAGGGATTTATGCGAGGAATACAGGGTCGGCCGGCCTCAATGTATACAGAAACAGTTTTTCCGGCGTAATGGAGGCAATACAATGCGAGGATGACAACTCCGCAATAGAGATTAAATGCAATACATTTGGTCAGGATGTTCACTTTGCCATTGTTGTTTCAAGTGGGCTTTTTAATGATCAGGGCACTTGTTCTAATGACCCAGCCAGTCCTGCCGGGAACGAATTTCACAACCCCTGTGGTTTCCATATTTTCTGCGACGCAAATGTCAATTCAGGTTCAGGATTTGATTACTCCCATCATTCAGTTCCACCTTCACCTGCGTATTTAAAGCCGGATATCAATTGCACTTCGAATAATGTGCAATTGAATAATTGTGGCAATAATATATATGAAGATGGTGTTTCTTGTCCCGTAGAATTAAATGCAGGTAATGGCACAATTTCCGGTTTTATGGCTTTGGAGAATGCAATTCAGGATTTAGAGGCCGAAGTGGACCAAAATGATTTAAATGGAATTTCTGAGTACATAAATCCAAACGCAGGCCATTCCAACGGGGCAATAATTGCATTCGCCAGAGACCATTATCCATTATCAGATTCCGCGCTTATAATGATCATTCAAAGGCAACCTCGCTTAGGCTGGGGTGTATTAAGAAATATTTTGGTTGAAAATTCCGGCCTTAGTAATGCGGTTATGGCAGCGGTAAATTTTATTTTGCCTCAGATGCCTATCCCACTGCAAAATGATATTGTTTCTGCACAAACGATTTATCCATCCATAATGGAGGATCTTCAAAACAGAATTAAAAAAGAAAAACAAAACTACCGTTGGAAAAGAAATAATATGATTCAAAATTTTAAGATTTTGAATAGAATGGATAGTGCTGAGATTTACTTAGATTCCTTAAACAATCCAGAAGACCTGTTTTTAAGAATACAAATCAATATTGAATTAGGCCATTTTGCTGAAGCATTAGCCAATTTAGAATTACTACCATCCACACCAGAGAATCTTCAATTCAAATTTATTATGCAAAATGTGATTCCCACTCTACAAAATGGTGTAAATTATAATATCTCACCTTCGTTCAAAAATGAATTACATAGTATCGCCAATGCAGAAGGAAAAAATTCCCACATAGCAAAAGCTATTTTGGGCTTTGGCACAGGAAAGCGATTTAATTATTTACCAGAGCCTTTTTCAGAAGAATCTGAAAAAAGGAACTTAAATTCCGACAAGGGAATAAGTTTTCAAAAACACGATGACTTGCTGCCATTTCTTTATGATTGCTATCCGAATCCATTTAGGGATGAAACCTTTATTCCCTATTTTGTGCCAGAGGGTTCATTTAAGGAGGTATCTATTGTGATTATTGATCCTTCCGGAGGCAGAATTGTTCAAAAATACGAAGGCAAAATAGGTCAAAAAGATGTTCTCACCTTTGATTCTAAGAATTTGCCTCAGGGCCTTTATTACTATGCCTTACTGGTTGATGGCTTAGTATTTTCTCCAAAGAAATTGGTAATCCTCAGATAATCCATTACCTTAATTGCAAGCATGAGGATATTTGTGGTTGGTTTCATTTTTTCGGGCTTATTCAGCATTGGGCTTGCCCAACATTATTTTAACAACTATTACTACATAAGCCCGGGAGAAAATTTATCAGTAGCGGTAACCGAAAAGGCAGATGGTTCTATTTCCGTTTGTGGTCCGAACTTCTGGAGTTGGCAATTTTTTTTCATGAGCCTTGACAGTATAGGGCAAATGGAATACGTGAAATCATATGGCGACCCGCAATATTATTATTATGTGGGTGCCAAATTATTAAAGGTAAATGACACCTGTTTTGGAATGGCGGGGGTCTCTGTTCATTCAACAGGACAACCTGAGAAAGTTTACTTTGTACTTTTTAATGCAAGTGGGGATACCCTGCTCACCCGAAATTTTGATCTAGGATATTTTACAAATGTTACCACATTGTGTCAAACCCTTGATATGGGTTTTGCCCTTACAGGGAGCAATGCCCCGACCCAAACAGCAGGAATTGAAAAGCCTTTTATTCTGAAATTAGATTCAGTTGGCAATTTCCAATG
>JAYSVQ010000130.1:0-6666 GCA_043718485.1 Bacteroidota bacterium | reverse complement strand
GTTAGAGCGACTCCCGCACCCAAAACCTTCTCTAATCCCACAGAAACTTGTAGGTTTTGGGTAGTTTTGCTGTTTCCTATTATTGCATTGCTGCTCATTTATCTATATTCTCAATTTGGCCTTTGATTTCCCAAATCTTCCGGAGGTAAACAAAGATATTAATTTCAGTGGTGCAATTACGACCATAGCCCATTAGGGTCTGATTATTGTTCAAGTCGGAATTTGGCCCCGAAATGAGGTTTATCGGATCAAAAAAATTGGGGCATTCACCCAATCGGCATTTTTGACTATTCTGGGAATTGAAATAATCCCTTATTCTTAATACTTTTGGGCCTTAAAGAAAACCACCATGCTCGAGATTATTGCGCTCGTTTTTATTTGCCGAAATAATTCAAAAATTGCTAAAGCAAAAGGACAAGATGCAAGGCGCTGGATTTTGTTTACGGTGCTTGCCTGGGTTGGGGCTGAAATATTGGGGGCCGGGTTGGCGATGCATTATTTTGGTCAAAATCTGCTCGCCATCATGACGTGGGGTATTGCTTTTGCAGCTATGGGCCAGATCTTGCTGTATCGTGCGCTCATTTCGATTCCCAATAAAGACGAGGAAAATTTTTAGTTCGGCGAAAATTTACGTCGAAGCTTTTTCACAACATCTTTCAGGTATTGAATCTCATTTTTATTGTAATAGCCTGCCATCCAAATTGCAATCGCGCCAACACCAACCAATCCCACTTTCAGAAGCGTATTCCAAAGGAGATTGTCAATCCAATGGTCAAGCCCCATTGAAGCTATCAACAAGACAAGAAGCGAAATAGAAAGCATCCACAATTTAGAAAAATCATAAGGCACGAAATAGTACCGTTGTGATTTTGCCATGATGTAAAAAAAGAAAAAAGTCTGTCCACACAGCATTCCAATGGGAATTGCAAAAAATCCGAAAGGCTTTAACAGTGCGCCGGAAACAATAAGCGTAATTAGCGTTTGAAAAATAGAACCCCGGCCAACATAGGTAGAGCGTAACATTTTAGCAATCCCAATCGAAGCAATGCCTTTTATAAATTCCATATAAATCGCAAAGCTGAGGATGGGAATGATGAGGTAAGCCGGCATTAAGGCTTCGCCCTTATTGCCAAGAAGCAGTATATGTTTGCCAAATAAAGAGGTTAATAAAACTATGCTTCCTACTAAAATCGAAAAATGAAGCATAAACTTGCCATACGTTTTTCTCGTTTCCTGCGATTCTTCCATTTTGAGCATAAGGGGTGAAAGCGAAAGCTCAATTGAATTCACTACCAATACGCGTGTAATATTGGCCATTCTTTGTCCGAGGCTTAAAATGCCAACCGCAATTTCAGATTTCATTTCTCTCAACAGCACCATGAGAACGACATTTCCGAAAAAGGAAAAAGAGGCGCCATAGGTAAAAGGCATGCTGAATCTAAGTAAACCAAAGACCACTTTCCATTCGAAACCTATTTTTATGTGTTTGTAAATAAAAGGAGCAAGGCCTATGAACAAAGGCAAGTAAGATATAAGTTGGGCTAAGTAAACGCCCTCCAATTCCATTTTTTTGAAAACCACAAACCAAATGGTAAGGCTCATGTGAACGCACAACTTCAGTACATTAACGACAACGAAAAGCGTGGGTTTTTCTTCAAGCCTTACTACGGTGAGCAAAAAAATGGATAAAATTTCGGGTAGAATACAGGCACAGAATAAAAACAGAAGTTGAGTTTGAGAATCATCTTTTGTTAAAAGCAGGGCGACATCACGTTGAAAAAGAAAAATGATGGCCACCAAAACGGCGATGACAATCGCAAAAAATACAAGGATAGAAAATAGAGTTCTTTTGCGGTCGAAGGTATCTTTTCGGTCAAAATATTTTAGCTGAATACCGGTTATCAGGCCAAATGAAAAAAATGTAATGACAAACTGCATCACCGTTTCCATCAAACCCAAACGGCCATAGAGTTCGGGTGCCAAAATGGAGGGGTCGGTGTAAAGGGGAATTAAAACAAAGCCGATAATTTTGGCAGAAATGTTCCCAAAGCCATAAATGGCAGTTGACCGGAGGGTGGATGTGAATGTTTTTCTCAAGAATTGTTAGCGGTGCAAAAATGCCTAAACGCCGTGAATATCAATTTAAGTTTGCAAATTAGGTTCTTTCGTATGGTTTTCCACGCAAAAACCGCCGTCTTGTGAATATTCGCTTTTCGCCTTCCCTTTTGCTTAGGGTATTTTAGGCGGCTCAGAATTGAAAATCAGAATGGCGAATCAACAAGAAATTATTTACGACGAATCCAGTATCAAAAGCCTGGATGCCCTAGAACACATTCGTTTGCGTCCGGGAATGTATATCGGAAAGTTAGGCGATGGCACCAGCCCCGATGACGGAATCTATATTTTAATAAAAGAAGTAATCGACAACTCGATCGATGAATTTGTGATGGGCGGAGGAAAAACGATCGAGGTAACCGTAAGTCAGCATAGGGTGAGAGTGAGAGATTATGGTCGGGGCATTCCACTCGGCAAAGTGGTTGAATGCGTTTCTCAAATCAATACCGGTGGAAAGTTCGATTCAAAAAGCTTTCAAAAATCGGTCGGATTAAATGGAGTAGGCACCAAGGCAGTGAATGCACTGTCGAGCACGTTTTTCGTGCAGGCGTATCGGGATGAAAAAACCAAGGTAGCTGAATTCGTTTCCGGAAAAATTGCTAAAGACCATAAAATTGTTGCATCCACGATGCGCCCTGGCACGCTGACCGAATTTGTGCCCGACGAAAAAATATTTAAAAACTACAAGTTCAATCCTGAGTTTGTTGAAACCATGATTTGGAATTATGTGTTTCTCAATCGCGGATTAACGATTGTGTACAACGGTCAAAAATATTTTTCGGCCAATGGACTAAAAGACCTTCTCACCCGTCAAACCGATGACAGTATTCGTTATCCCATAATTCACCTTGAAGGCGATGATATTGAAGTGGGCCTTACCCACGGCAGTCAATACGGCGAGGAGTATTATAGCTTCGTGAATGGTCAGCACACCTCTCAAGGCGGAACGCATTTAGCTGCTTTTCGCGAGGCGGTTGTGAAAACGGTACGGGAATTTTTCAAAAAAGACTTTGATGCTTCTGATATTCGCGCGAGTATAATTGGCGCTATTTCTGTGCGTGTTCAGGAGCCGGTTTTTGAATCGCAAACCAAAACAAAATTGGGTTCAGCCGCAGCCGGGCCCGATGGGCCGCTCATCAGATCGTGGATTAATGATTTCGTAAAAAAGGAATTAGACAATTACCTCCATAAAAATTCAGCCGCTGCAGATGCGATGTTGAAACGCATTTTGCAAAGTGAGCGGGAAAGAAAAGACATTGCGGGCATTAAAAAACTCGCAAACGAGCGGGCAAAGAAAGCCAATTTGCATAACCGTAAATTGCGTGAATGTAAATATCACCTTGCAGATAACCACATCAGAAGCAAGGAAACGACCCTTTTTATTACCGAAGGAGATTCAGCCTCAGGCTCTTTGACAAGCGCCCGTGACCCTGAAACGCAAGCTGTATTTTCTTTGCGGGGAAAACCTTTGAATTGTTATAGCCTCACCAAAAAAGTGGTGTATGAAAACGAAGAGTTTAATTTGTTGCAGCATGCGCTTCAAATTGAAGACGGCCTCGATGATTTGCGGTACAACAATATTGTAATGGCAACCGACGCAGATGTCGATGGAATGCACATTCGACTTTTGCTCCTTACTTTTTTTCTTCAGTTTTTTCCTGACCTTGTGAGAAAGGGTCATTTATATATTTTGCAAACTCCGCTTTTCAGAGTGAGGAATAAAAAGGAAACGATTTATTGCTACAATGAAACTGAAAAGAGAGCCGCCATTCAAAAATTGGGCGTAAAACCAGAGATTACCCGATTTAAGGGTTTGGGTGAAATCAATCCCGGCGAATTCAAAGATTTTATCGGAGCAAACATTCGGGTAGAGCCGGTTATCATCAGAAAAGACATGTCGATTCCGGAGTTGCTTGATTATTACATGGGAAAAAATACCCTCGAGCGTCAAGAATTTATCATCGACAATTTGGTGGTTGAAAAAGACGTAATCGAAGAAAAAGAAGTATTACCTGCCTGACCTAAGCTGAAAACAAGGCTTGAATTTTGGTCTCCGTTTCCAATTTCAGGGTATTTTTATTCAGGCCTGAAATCAAATTTATGCCCGGTGTTTTTCCGGGAGTAAAATCTCCTAGTTGATTGTAAAGTCCCAAAAATTCGGCACCATTTTCCGTGGCCCAAATGAGCATTTCATGCAAAGTGAGAGAGGGAAAGTTTTGTTGAATCACCTTTATTTCATTGAGCAGGTTTAAATCCTCATTAGAGGCCAAACTATCCGTTCCAAGTGTGATTTTGAGGTTTTTTTTCTGAAAAAGGGAAACCGGCGGAAGGCGATTTTCTATGTATAAATTGGCCCTGGGGCAAAGGCAGAAATAAATATCCGAACTCAGGCTTAGCATTTTTTCAATTTGAAGTTCTGTAATGTAAGTGTTGTGAACCAACATGCATTTTTTGGCAGATTGCAAAAATTCGGAACACCATTCAACTGAGTCCGTTTTTTTCGGCTGAAAAAAGGAAATGTTGAGACTAAGCTTTTCATATAAAGAAACAAATCCGCCGGTTTTATCTTTGAAGAAATCGATCTCGTGCTGACTTTCTAAAAAGTGAATCGTGGAGGGTTGGTCTTGGGCGAGGTTTTGGTTTGCAATTAATTGTAAAAGTTCTTTTGAAACTGAGTAGGGAGCATGTCCGGCTAAACTTGCTTTACATCGAAACCCATCCTCAAATGCTGGAAGTATTTCCATCCCTTTTTCAAAACTATATGCTGCATGGGAAGGATTGAGCCCCAACAATTCAACAAATGTATGAATGTACATCCCGGATAATCTTTTTGCATTTGCGCTGATACCTTGATTCGAAATATCACCCAACGCCACCGTTCCTGATTTTTTTAAGGATTGAATTTCAGATTCAATCGAGGCTAAAATTTCCTTTTCAGAAAATAAGTTGCGATTTCTTACGACCCCCATTCCAAACTCAGGCAGCCCTGTTTTTTGGGGAATGACACCTTTTAAATGCGACAATTCAAGGTGGCAATGGGTGTTAATGAATCCGGGAACAAGAAGGCCCTCAACATATTCAATTTTAATTTCAGGAACTGAATTTGGGTCAGCGATTTCAAGAATTTTTCCATTATCGTCAAGCCATAATCCCAATCCATCAGCAAACGTATCTGCTAAAAAAAGGAGATCGGGTTTTAGAAATTTCATTCCCTAAAATTACAAAGGGGGAATGCATATCCCTTTACTGAGTTAAAAAAGTACAGAAATCCGTTAAGGAATGGTAATTTTGCAAGGTTATGTCGGCATTGCCTGAAATAAGAAATCAAACCAAAGCCCAAATTCAAGACTGGATGCTGCAAAATGGCGAAAAACCGTTTCGGGGCAAGCAAGTTTATGAATGGCTTTGGAAGCATAATGTTTCCTCTTTTGAGGCGATGGAGAATCTTTCAAAGTCCTTAAGGGAAAAACTGGTGCTGCATTTTGGGTTAGGTAAAGTTGAAATTGAAAGCCGCCAAATCAGTAAAGACGGGACCATAAAATATATTTTTAAGTTACCCGATGGAAATTTAGTCGAGGGTGTTTTAATTCCCACTGAAAATCGGGTTACGGCTTGCATCTCCTCTCAGGTAGGATGCTCTCTTTCTTGTTCGTTTTGTGCGACCGGATTTTTGGACCTAAAAAGAAACATTCAACATTTTGAGATTTATGACCAAATTGATTTAATTCGTAAGGAGGCCGAGGAGAAAATGGGCCGACCCTTAACCAATATAGTGTATATGGGAATGGGGGAACCTTTATTGAATTATAAAAATGTAATGCAATCCATTGAAATGGTAACCTCTGAGGATGGGATGGGTATGTCACCACGACGGATTACGGTTTCAACTGCAGGCATTGCAAAAATGATAAAGAAGTTGGGTGATGATGGCGCAAAATTTGAATTCGCGCTTTCTCTTCATGCCGCGAACGATGAAATGAGAAATAAAATCATGCCGATTAATGAAAGCAATTCTTTGGCTGTATTAGAAGAAGCCTTGACTTATTTTTACGAGAAAACAGGAACCCGAAGCACCTTAGAGTATATTATTTTTAAAGATTTCAATGACAGGGAACAAGATGCGCTTGATTTATTGGCCTTTGCTCGCAGGTTGGTGGTAAAAATTAATATTATTGAATACAACCCGATTTCTGAAGCTGGATTTAAAAATACAACCCGTGAGCGCATGGATCGCTTTGTTGAAATTTTAGAAAAGGGTGGCTTAATTGTAAACGTAAGACGTAGCCGAGGCCGAGATGTCGATGGTGCTTGTGGGCAATTAGCCCTAAAAAAGAAAGAAAATGTATTTCGATGAAAGAATTTGTATTTTTGACTTGCACTGCTGTTAGTTAGATGTTCAGACTGTTTTCCCTGATTCTTATTCTTGTCTCCCTAAGCGGAAGCTATAGCCATGCCCAATCTGTTAAAAAGAGAATTGAAATGGCAGAAAAGGAACATAAAAAGAAAGAAAAGCAAAGACTTAAGGACGAAAGAAATAAAGTAAAGTTAGAT
>JAYSVQ010000129.1:0-6681 GCA_043718485.1 Bacteroidota bacterium | reverse complement strand
CATCGGGCAAAATGAGGAATTAGATTTGGCTCATCTTCGATATTTCAAGGTGGTGATTATGACCGATGCCGATGTTGACGGGTCTCATATTCGCACCTTAATTTTGACATTCTTTTATCGATACATGAAACCCTTAATTGAGGCAGGTCATCTTTTTATTGCAAGTCCCCCTTTATATCTTGTTAAAAAAGGAAAAGATCAACGCTATTGTTGGGACGATGTGGAGCGTAAAGCAGCCGTTTTGGAAATGACCGGCGGCGATGAAAGCAAAGTTTTAATTCAGCGCTATAAGGGTTTGGGTGAAATGAACCCAGAACAGCTTTGGACAACCACAATGGATCCAGAACATAGAACCCTGCAAAGGGTTACGGTCGATAGTGCGGCTGAAGCCGATTGGATTTTTTCTATGCTGATGGGTGATGACGTTCCACCAAGACGTGAATTCATTGAACAAAATGCGAAATACGCCAAGATTGACGTATAACCTTTCTTTAGCTTTTTCTTTGACTATGCCATTGAGGAGTTAAATTTACTTCCACATGCAAAGCGGAAACGTACTGGAAGTAAACAACCTAATCACAGAATTCTCAACTGAATCAGGTCCGGTTCGAGCCGTCAATGGAATTTCTTTTTCCCTCGCAAAGGGTGAAACATTGGGCATAGTTGGAGAGTCTGGCTCTGGAAAATCAGTAACCTCCCTTTCCCTAATGCGCCTTTTGCCAATTCCACCTGGAAAACTTTTAAGTGGGGAGGCTTGGTTTCGATCACCCACAAAAGGCAAGGTTGATTTATTGCAATTACCGGGACCCGAAATGAGACAAATTCGGGGAAATGAAATTTCTATGATTTTTCAGGAGCCGATGACCTCGCTCAATCCGGTTTTTACTTGCGGCTTTCAAGTGATTGAGGCCATAATGGCACATATGCCAATTTCTAAATTTGAAGCTGCGGGAATTGCCCTTCGATTATTTAATGAAGTTCAATTACCAAGGCCAGAAATTATTTTTAAATCTTATCCTCACCAAATTTCAGGTGGGCAAAAACAACGGGTAATGATTGCAATGGCAATGGCCTGTAATCCTGCAATTTTAATTGCCGATGAACCCACAACTGCATTAGACGTTTCTGTACAAAAAACCATTCTCGAGTTGATGTTGCATTTGCAATCAGAAAAGCAAATGTCTATCATTTTCATTACCCATGATTTGGGCGTCATCGCAGAAATTGCAGACAAGGTAATCGTAATGTATAAGGGAAGCATCGTTGAAACCGGATCTACTACCGAAATATTTGAAGACCCCAAACACCCCTATACAAAAGGGCTACTCGCATGCAGACCCCGCGTTCACGTGCGGATGAAAATCTTGCCTACGGTTGCTGACTTTATGACTGAAACGGGGAATGGAGATATTCAGGAAATTGAAGGTTCTTTAGATGCTGTTCTAGCACGTGCAACACAAAGTAAAAATGAATATTTAGAGCGGCAAGTGTCGCTTGCAGACCGTATGCCAGTGCTTGAAGTTGAGAATTTGGTTAAGCATTATCCACGTGACAATAATTGGTTCGGACGACAAAAAAATGTCGTAAAAGCCGTTGACGGCGTTAGTTTTCGGGTTTTTGATGGTGAAACCTTAGGCCTTGTAGGGGAATCAGGATGCGGAAAAACAACCCTCGGTCGGGCGATTATTCGGTTGATTGAACCCGACAAAGGCTCTATTCGATTTTTAGGAAATGAAATTATGAACATGGGCCAACGGGAACTGAGGACCATGAGAAGAGATATGCAAATTATTTTTCAGGACCCATATTCTTCTTTAAATCCAAGAATGACGATTGGCAATGCCATTCTCGAACCGATGGAGGTGCACGGTTTGCATAAGGATGCTTTTGCTAGAAAAGAAAAAGTTTTTGAATTGCTCGAAAAAGTAAGTTTGAGGCCCGAGCATTTTAATCGTTACCCACATGAATTTTCTGGTGGTCAAAGACAACGCGTTTGTATCGCTAGGGCCCTTGCGATGGAGCCAAGATTGGTGATTTGTGATGAGTCAGTTTCTGCACTCGATGTTTCGGTTCAAGCACAGGTGCTTAACCTGCTGAGAGATTTACAAAGAGAATTTAAATTCACCTATATTTTTATTTCACACGACCTTTCAGTGGTGAAATATATGAGCGATAGAATGATGGTGATGCATGATGGAAAAATTAAGGAAATGGGATACACCGAATCGGTTTATAACAATCCCCAAGAATCCTACACAAAGAAACTGATTGATGCCATTCCCAAATCAAAAGTTGAAGACATTAAAATTGCAATGGGGCAACGTAATGCAACCCGTAAATTTCGGTCGTTGGGATTAGAAATAGACTAATTTTTTGAAATAGATAAGACCAGATTTACCTCCCTTTCCAGATCTACACCAAAGGTTGCCTTTATGCTCTCTTGGATGTCAATAGATAATTGATAAATATCCAACCCAGATGCTCCGCCGTAATTTACCAATACAAGCGCCTGTTTTTCATGAACACCATAATTTCCAAATCTTTTTCCTTTCCATCCACATTTTTCAATGAGCCATGCAGCGGGAATTTTTTTCATATTTTCCTGAGTCGGATAGGAAGGCATGTCGGGATAATTTTTTAATAACTCGGCATATTTAGATTCGGGAATTTCAGGATTTTTAAAAAAACTGCCGGCATTACCTAATTGTTCCGGGTCAGGTAATTTACTCTTTCTAATTCGGCTTATTGTCTCTGAAACTTTTTTGATGCTCCATTCTCCAGAACTTTCTTTTTCCATCTCCTCCTTTACCAGTCCGTAATTTAAGTTTAAGGAAGGATGTCTAGAGAGTTTAAAGGTTACTGAAGTAATTATATATCGATCCTTATGGCTTGATTTAAAAATACTATCACGATAAGAGAAATGGCATTCCTCATTTTGAAATACGATTCTATCTTTTGTGAGCCTATCTAAGGCGGTAACACTTTCGATTGTTTCTTTTACCTCAACGCCATAGGCCCCAATGTTTTGGATGGGTGCTGCACCCACCTTTCCCGGAATGAGAACCAGGTTTTCAATTCCGCCCCAATTCCTTTCCACCACATATTGAACCAAATCATTCCAAACCACTCCTGCTCCCACCTCAAGCCAGATGTGGCTTTCATTTTCCTTCACGATTTTTATTCCGATTATCGAAATATTCAAAATAAGGCCACAAAAATCAGTCGTAAATAACAGATTGCTACCCCCCCCAATTATTAAGACCGGCAGGTTCTTGTTATAGGCCCAATCTAAACATTCTCTAATTTCTGAATCCTCAAATACACTCATGTAATAATCACATAAATGATTGATTCTAAATGAATTGTGGCTTAATAAATTATAATTGGAGATAATATTCATGCCCTGAAAAGGTACAAATTATAAAAATTGAGTGTTTTGCTCAAACCTTTATTTGAAGAAATAGTTAAAAGACATCGGAAACTTTGGAAATAGTTTATGTTTCCATAGTTTTGACTTCGATTTTAATGGAAACGCGCCAACGAATAGTAAAAACCGCCTCTGAATTAATAATGCGATTTGGAGCTAAAAGTGTAACTATGAATGACATTGCCAATGAATTGGGCATGTCTAAAAAAACCTTGTATCAGCACTTTTCCAACAAAGAAGAAATTATTTTTTCGGTAACAGAAGTCCTCACCGAAAATCAGCATACTGAAATGTTGTTGATTAGGACTCAGGCGAAAGATGCCGTGCATGAGGTGATGTTGATATTAAATTGGATGTCAAAAATGTTCCAAGAATTGTCGCCGGCAATGATTAATGATATTCGAAAGTATTACCCAAAATCTTGGAGAATTTTCCAGGAATTCAAGAGTAATGTTATTCTTGGGATGGTTAAGGAAAATTTAGAATGGGGCCAGGGAGAGGGCATTTACCGACCTGAAATGAACATAGAGATAATTTCATTATTGAGGGTATCTCAAATCGAAACCTGCTTAGACCCTGCCTTTTTTCCATTGGGGAAATTCGATTTGGCCTATATTCAAAAGCAAACCCTTCTGCACTTTTTGCATGGGGTGGCAACCATGAAAGGTAAATTATTAATTGACCAATATTTGGGAAAACAAAATGAAGACTAAAACTGAATATATGAAACGTCCGCCAAAACGCTTGGGAATATGGATGGTATCCTTATTGCCACTACTGATCGCTCCGGCTTTTCTCTCTGCACAAGAGACCAAAGCTTTGTCATTGAAGGAATGTGTGAATTATGCGCTTACCCATAGCCCAGCCATTCAAACTTCTCGCTTCGATGAGTACATTGCCAGAAAGCAAGTAAAAGAATTCACCGGAATCGGCCTGCCTCAGATTCGTGCCGGGTTTGATTTTCAGGATTTTGAAATCATTCCCACCATGGTATTTAATGGGCAAGAATTTCAATTTGGTACCCGATTTGGTGCAAAAGCAGATGCAACCATTTCGCAATTGGTTGCTGACGGTAGTTTTTTTGCAGGAATAAAGGCAGCAAAGGAATATGTATTACTAAGCGAAAAATTAACCGAGCGTTCTCAATTAGAAACTGTAATAATGGTTACTAAAGCGTATTACAATGCCCTTGTAAACATAGAAAGAGCAGAAATGCTGACCATTAACGTAAATCGGTTAGACCAATTATTGACGAACACCAAAGCATTTTATGCTGCAGGTTTTGTTGAAAAAATTGATGTAAGCCGGCTAGAAATTACATTCGAGAATTTAAAAGTAGAAAAGATTAAGATTGACAATCTTCTCGTTTTAATGGTGGATTTACTCAAATTTCAAATGGGAATGGATGTCAACGAGGGCCTCACGCTTACCGATACAATTGATAAAAGTCGATTTATTAATCAAGTTGAACCTGAGTTGAAAACCTTTGATGGGATTAATAATCGCATTGAATTTCAATTACTTGAAAAGCAATACACCCTGCAAAACTTAAATAAGCAACGGTATCAAAATGCAAAATTTGGCAATTTAGTTGCCTATGGTTCCATAGCAACCCAAGCATTTCGAAGTGAATTTGATTTTTTTCAAGGCGGTGATTGGTTCAATTCATTTTTAATTGGATTTAGAATTAACGTCCCCATTTTTGACGGATTACAAACGCATAACAAGGTACAGCAAATCAATATTGAATTGTCAAAAGTTGACCTTCAGCGCGAGCAGTTTAAAAAGGCAGTCGCCTTTGAAGTAAAATCAGCCCAAATTCAGATGTTAAATGCATGGAATTCAATGAAATCAATGCAGAGAAATGTGGATTTGGCTAATGAGGTGTATTCGGTTTCCAAAACAAAATATGAAGAGGGCGTGGGTTCAAACTTAGAGTTGATTGACGCAGAATCTTCCCTTCGCCAAGCAGAATCTAATCTACTCGCAACCCTTTACGATTATGTTTTAGCTTCTATTGAGCTCAAAAAAGCAAAAGGCGAAATTACCCTCGATCCAAGTTCTTATTCAACATTTTAATTCAAAACAGAAATCAATTGTCATGAAAACATATTTTTATTCTTTATTAATTCTCATTTCCATCTTCTCTTTTTCATGTGGTGAAAAAAGTAAAACTGAGCAACTCGCTGAGTTAAGAAAACAAAAAGATGAGATTGAGGCCAAGATCAAAATACTTGAAAGTGAAGTAGGCCCGGATACAACAAAATCTACAAAGCTATCTCTTGTAGAAGGCTTGGTGTTGAAAACTGAACGCTTTAGTCACTTTGTCGATTTACAAGGAAAAGTGGACTCAGATAATTCCATTCATGTAAATGCAAAAACGCCTGGCCAAATCGTTGCCGTGTATGTGAAGGAAGGCGATATCGTGAGAAAGGGCCAAAGAATGGTTGACCTTGATTCTATGGTATATGTCCGTGGTTTGCAGGAAGTAAGATCCGGATTAGCATTTGCTACCGATATGTATGATAAGCAAAAACGCTTGTGGGATCAAAAAATTGGTTCAGAAGTTCAATTCTTGTCAGCAAAAAATAATGTGGATGCGTTAAAGTTAAGATTAGCTTCTTTAGAAGAACAGTTAGAAATGACCCGAATTACAGCCCCCATTTCAGGTGTGGTCGATATGATGGGGCCCAAAGTTGGGGAGCTTGCCGTTCCGGGTTTTCCAGTCGCTCGAATCGTAAATTTGTCGGGGTTTAAGATTGTTGCAAACGTTCCTGAAAATTATGCGGGGAAAATCAAAGCTGGAAATGATGTAAAAATACTTTTTCCTGATTTGAAGAAAGAAATCGTTTCAAAAATTACCTATGTCGGAAAAATTATTGACCCATTAACCCGCTCTTTTCAAGTTGATGTAAAGTTAAATGGCGCAGACGATGAAATTAAACCGAACATGCTGGTCAATTTGAGTGTTGTTGATTTTACCATAGAGGATGGTATTGTTATTCCGATCAATATAATTCAACGTTCAGAAGAAGGTGAATATGTAATGATCGCAAGTACTGACGAAAGTGGAAATGTGAAGTCAGAGCGACGCATTATTAAAGTAAAATCCATTTACTCAGGCAAAGCTTTAGTTGAGGAAGGATTGAAAGTAGGGGACCAGATTGTCGTTTTTGGTTATCAAGGCTTAAACGATAATCAGCCCATTCGTTTAACTTCAACAGGCAATTGATTTAAACAGCCATGAAATCTAC
>JAYSVQ010000128.1:0-2317 GCA_043718485.1 Bacteroidota bacterium | reverse complement strand
GACCTCGCTTCCCGTATTTTTCGAAAAATTTCTTTGTTAAAATTTCCTCCGCTTTTTCCCGGCTGGGTTGCCATTAACAATAAAAAATCCAAATCCGGCAAAAAGGATTTAACCTTTTCCAAATCTGTATCTGCTGTCATCGCAATTCCAACTTGGGAATGGAGCCCTTCAGGAATTTGAAAAGGCTCTTCAAGTGTTTCAAATTGTATGGTCACGAATTCGGGTTGCGTTTTTAGCAACAAGGAAAAAAAAGCAGAAGGGCGAGGTGAGATAATATGCAAGTCAATTGGAGTGTTGCTCCAACCTCTAATTTTATGAATATCCTCAAAAACAGCAGGGTCATCATTACAATCAATATGAAAATAATCAATTGCATAGGCATCTAAGTCTTTTACAACCTGCTCCAAATCTGCGTTTGCCGAATAAACCGATGCTGAAATATTCATTTAGAATGCAAAATTAAACGGAAAACCCATAAATGGAATTTATTCATCTAAACTAAGGTTTAGCTTACCCAAACAATGAACTCCCCTTTGCTTGCAGAAAAACGTACATTCGAATTTCGAAAAATGGCTAGGCTGCTTATTTATCTTTGGTCGGCATGGTGTTGGATAGCCCTCTCCCTTGTATTAGGGCTTGCTTTCCCCCTTCTTTTGATTTGTATTTTATTAAAGAGCAAGAAAAGTATCTTATTCGCCATTAGCATGCAAAGAGGGGTAGCGCGAATTTCAAATTTTCTTTTTGGGATTCGCTTTGTTCAAATCGGAAAAACGAAACCGAATTTTAACAAACAGTACATTTACATTTCAAACCACAATTCAAATTTAGACCCCTTTATTAGTGGAGCACTAATTGAATCGGATTACAAATTTATTGGCAAGGCCGAAGCGCTAAAAATTCCTGTCATTGGCTACGCGCTCCGGCATTTAAATGTACCGGTTGAAAGAGCCAATCCTGAAGATCGGGCTCGTTCCATGGCAGACCTTGCGCATGCATTGAAACAAGGCTTTTCACTTATCATTTATCCCGAAGGAACTCGAAATCGTGGAAACGAATTAGTTGGCGCTTTTTGGGAAGGGGCTTTTCGATTAAGTATTGAATACGGATTTTCAATCGTCATATTAGCTGCAATAAATTCAGATCAACGCATCCCCCCTACTCGATGGCTACTCAATCCGGGAAAATTATTTTACGCTTGGTCTGAGCCTATCCATCCGGCGCCGAATGAGGAAAAAGAGGCATTCTCTAATCGCTGTAAAACAATTATGATGGACATGTTAAGAAGCGAAATTAATCAGTTAAAACGGAAAAAATAGTAAGGTTATTAATCTTCGTCTTTTGCCTTATCTCCGACAAAGTAATCTTCTTTGATTTTAAACAAAATATTGAATGTCGTCAGGGAACCGTACACACGGGTGATATACTGTTGCATAACGACCTTGTCGGCTTCTGAAACTTCTTTCATCGAATTCACTTTTTGTTCCAGCACACGAAGTCGATCACGCACCATAACAATTTTATGGAAAAAATCTTCAAGTGGAATATCCTTTCCTTTCATACTTCGGTCAAAAGGAACCATACTTAAAGTTCCCTTTTTCCATTTTTCATGCAGTGGAGTAATTTCAGAAATGTCACTCCACTTTCGAAGGATTCGAATCAGCGATTGTTCAATATCGTAAAGACTCACTTTATCCTGATCGGGTTCAATTCGCTCGATGATGGAAATTCCCGGATCATCTTTTCTAATTTTTTGCTCGCCCTTGTCTATAAAAACAATGCGGTAATCCATTGACAAAACGTCAATGATCACCCCTTTGCCAAAATCAGGATGGCTGATTCTGGAACCGATTCCAAAAAGGTCTCTTGTCATAACTCAATACTTAAATTTATGGACCAAAATAATAAAAGATTGGAAACGGACCACTAAAAAATCTAGTCATGCCATTTTTTCACTCCTGCCTCAATTGGCAATTCAAGGTGATTAACTTCAGGAACAATGGGGCAATTCCACCCTGTGCTATAGGCGCAATAGGGATTGTAACATTGATTGAAATCTATAATTATATGGTCTCCCTCCGGAATTTTCAAATCTATGTAACGTCCACCCCCATAAGTTGTGGCTCCATTTGTATGGTCCTTAAACAAAAGAAAAAGATCTTCTTTATATTCCGGCTTTTCCCGAAGCAAAAGATTTTGATAAACAGCCAGACGAAAGGGTTTATCAAACAAAGAAAAATCCAACCAAGCCAATTGAATAAAATCCTTTTCCTTTCCGCTTGAGGTCATCATTTTAAAGGGAAGCGCCTCTGGGGTAGGA
>JAYSVQ010000127.1:0-6770 GCA_043718485.1 Bacteroidota bacterium | reverse complement strand
CACTTCAAATTGATTAATAGAAACGTAGAGGTCTGCATTATATAAGGTATTGAGTTCATCTAAAAATTCCTGGGTGATGGATGCACGCATATACTGCTCGTCTTCTTTAGCGATTTGGGTATAGCATTCCTCATCCTGGCCTGGACTTGCGCCACCTGTCAAGGGTTTGAGGCTTGCTTCAGAAAGCGCATCCCTAAACTTCTTAAGTTCTTTTTCTTGCTTCTTTGGCAATTCACCACTTGGACTGGCCTTGGCATAACTTACGTTTTTATAAAAACGCTCCAACAATTCCTTGGCTGAAGAATCTTTTTCTTGCAACAGATTGATGGGCTC
This sequence comes from Bacteroidota bacterium, assembly GCA_043718485.1. Lineage (GTDB taxonomy): Bacteria > Bacteroidota > Bacteroidia > J057 > JADKCL01 > JAYSVQ01. The sequence continues at coordinate 6,437 of JAYSVQ010000127.1, read as the reverse complement.
AAAAAACAATTTCTCTAAGCCTTCTTCTGCTGCATAGTCCAAACCCAACCTGAAATTGTTGCGAATATTTTGCACTTCAATTTTACTTTTCTGGCTGAGCGTTTTATCGCAATCCGAAAAATAATAATGCATGGGATGAAAAGGCAGAACCATAATCTTTAAAGGTGTTTTCTCCTGTAAAGGTTGTCCTTGTTGGGTTGCCGGCGTTTGTGCAAAATGACACAGCGGAGCTGATGCCATCGCCAGCAACAGATACACAAAAAATACTTGCTTCATTTGTTATTCGCCTGTTGCGATGCGTCTGAAATCGTTGTAAAAGATAAAGACCATTAACAAGAGGAGAATTACCATACCCACATACTGGGCATATATCCTGACCTTTTCTGAGGGCGGTCGCCCTGTAACTGCCTCAATTAGAAGGAATACGATATGCCCACCATCGAGTGCCGGGATAGGTAAAATATTTGCAAAGGCGAGTGCCATTGAGATAAAAGCGGTGAATCCCCAAAAGAATTTCCAACCGATGGCGTTAAACCCATCCACCAGTTGAAGGAAAATACCAATCGGGCCCTGCACATTTTCAGAAAAACTCACGTTGCCCTCAGCCATTTTCTTATAGCTCAACACCTGGGTATAAAAAACGCCGAAGGCTTCTTTAAAGCCAACCCCGATTGCACTAAAGAAACCATAATTCAAGGTGTCGGTAAGAAGTTTAATGTTATCACCAATGCCGATTACGGGCGTTGTATCTTTTTTAGCAATTCGTAAATAGGGTTTAAATCGAGATACAAAAGTTGAATCCAGACCGGGCCGGGTAAAACTGATTTCAACCTCGTCGTTTCCATGCGATTCCAAAATACCCGAAATGTCGTTAAAATAGGCAACCTCAATTCCAGCCAATGATTTCACTGTATCGCCGGTTTGAAGTCCAATGCCGAAAACGGGAAGCACCTTATTCTTTTCATCCTGCTCAGGAACTTTCACGACCGGAGGCAAAGCCATATTAAAAAGGAGGGCAGACTTTGCTGCGCGTTTATAATGTTTGAGGCTATCAATTAAATTATCGGGAACATTAAGTCGCAAAGGCTCACCTGCCCTTTTCACTTCATAGAAAACCCCATCTTCGAGTAAATGCTCTTGTCCGGCAGCATTTTCAAAATATTTTGGTCGGGTTCCATTTACATTTAAAAAAATATCACCTGTTTTAAAACCAATGCGCTCAGCAAGTGAGCCCTGACCAGAATAAACCGGATATTTCTCTGTTTCTGAAATGGGCACACGCAGATCACCATACGTAAACTTGATGATGGAATAAATAACAACACCCAAAACAATGTTCATTACAATACCCCCAATCATCACAATAAAGCGCTGCCAAACCGGCTTTGCTCTAAACTCCCAGGGTTCGGGTGCCTTATCGAGAAATTCTTTATCCATCGACTCGTCGATCATCCCCGAAATTTTTACATATCCTCCTAAAGGAATGGAACCGATTTGCCAGGAAACATCACCCCGCTTCCAAGAAAAAAGTTTAGGCGGAAAAAAAAGAGAAAAAACATCAACTCTAATTTTAAATAGGCGGGCTGCCCAAAAATGCCCTAACTCGTGAATGGTCACCAGGATAGACAAAGAAAGAATAACGAGCCCTATGGCTTTAAGTATCTCCAACATTGGGGATTAAATTCGGGTTATAGTTGTGGGATTTAGAATATTTGCTTCCGCAAACCTACGAGTATCGGCATCAGTTGCCAAAAGCGCATCAAGATCTGGGTCGGCAAGATAGGGGATTTTAGCCATGCAAAGGGCAACCAAGTCGAAAATTCGACCAAAATTCAACTTTTCCTGCAAAAATGCAGCTACAGCAACTTCATTTGCTGCATTTAGAATGCAGGGCAGGTTTCCCCCTTTTTCTAATGCCTCAAAAGCCATAATTAAAGAAGGAAAAGCCTCTCTATCAGGGGCTTCAAAAGTTAAATTGGGATAATTCAGGAAATCAAACCGAGGGAAATCATTCTTGATACGCCAAGGGTAGGCAAGGGCATATTGAATGGGCAATTTCATATCGGGCAGGCCCATTTGGGCTTTCATGCTTCCATCCCGAAATTGAACAATAGAATGAATGATGCTTTGGGGATGAACGATAACCCGAATTTGGTCTGGTTTTAAGCCAAAAAGCCAGCGTGCTTCAATCACTTCCAGGCCTTTGTTAAATAAGGTGGCGGAGTCAATTGTGATTTTTGCGCCCATTGCCCAGTTGGGATGCTTTAGGGCCTGAAGCGGATTTACATTTTCAAGCTGCTTGGCAGACTTGCCTCGAAAAGGGCCCCCTGATGCCGTGAGATAAATACATTCAATTTCGTTATGTTCTTCACCGGCCAGACATTGAAAAATGGCAGAGTGCTCGCTATCAATCGGAATAATAGGAGCGCCAAATTTCTTGGCCTCGGCTGTAACGATATTTCCGGCGACGACAAGGGTTTCTTTATTGGCGAGGCCAATGGCTTTTCCTGCACGAATGGCAGAAAGCGTTGGCCGAAGGCCGGCGAATCCAACCAAGGCCGTTACCACCATATCGGCTTCATCCATTCCGGCCACATCACTCACCGATTGATTGCCAGAAAATACTTTAATGGGCAAATCGGCAAGTGCTTCTTTCAAATCTAAATACTTAGATTCATCGGCGATTACGACTGTATTTGGCAAAAACTCGCGTGCTTGTGCGATTAAATCCTGAACGCGGGTTCCGGCAGTTAAAACTGAAACTTCAAATTGATCGGCATGTTGCCTGATTACATCGAGGGCTTGGGTTCCAATCGAACCGGTCGAACCCAAAATCGAAATCTTTCTTTTACTCGTTTTCTCTTCCAATTTATTGTAGGTAAAAATTTCTCTCAAGCACCGAATTCGTGTCCTTCAAGCAAAAAAGCCATCAAATACGTTGCAATTTCGCGGTTGTTGGCCAATCTCGGAAATTTGTTTTGTCCACCCAGCTTTCCATGTGCTTTCATGTATAATCTGGTCGCATGTAATTGCAGGGGCTGTACCCGGGCCTGAGCCAACAAAGCCCCTTTACGCAGATCATCGTAATAGATATTCTGTTTTCTGAGGGCAGCATCCAGACAAAAACTAAAGTGTGGTAAGGATTCAGGCAGTGCCTCAAACTCAATAAACCATTGGTGAAAAGAGCCCCCTTTTATGTCTGAAACAAAAGGTGCAACGGTGAATTCATTCACCAATACATTGCATTCTTCACATGCCATCACCATTGCCTTTTCCACTTCTTCTGCAATTACATGCTCACCAAATGCGCTGATAAAATGCTTTACTCTACCGATTACTTTTAAGCGGTAAGGCGCCAAAGAAACAAACTTAATTAAATCACCGGTGTCGTAAGCCCATAAACCTGCATTGCTCGAAACCACCAACACATATTGCCGGCCAATTTCAACTCGCTCCAGCGGAAGTCGCACACGATTCGTTTCAAAATAACTTTCAAAGGTGATGAACTCAAAAAACATTCCTCCATTCACATTTAACAAAAGGCCCTCATCCGGGTGCTTGTCTTGAAAGGCAAAAAAACCTTCTGAGGAAGGAAAGGTTTCAAGCAAATCCACTTTGCCTTGAAAATACTTTTCAAAAGCAGCAGCATAAGGCGTGAAATCCAAGCCACCACTCACATACAATTGCAAATTGGGCCATTGCTCGAGGGGCATTTTTCCGGTGCGCGCGTGCAGGCGCTCAAAAAACATTTGAACCCAAGGGGGAATTCCGGATATTAACCTTAAGTCAACACCAATCGCCTCGTCTAAAATGCGCTCCACCTTTTCCTCCCAATTCTCAATGGCATTTACTTTGGCAGATGGAATGCGATTGGATTGTAAATAGGCTGGCACAAAATGATTCACAATTCCCGATAGTCTGCCGGTGGCAATTCCATATTTATTTTTAACCAACACCGGGCTACCGGAAAGGAACAACATTTTACCTTTTAGAAAATCGGCTTTGCCGGTTTCATGAATGTACAACAACAATGCATTTCGGGCAGCCTTAACTTGCTCGCGAATAGAAACATTTGTAATCGGAATATATTTAACGCCAGAGGTTGTACCTGAAGTTTTGGCCAGATACATGGGTTTACCCGGCCAAAGATGGTCTGGAAATCCCTGCATGGCACGCTCAAAAAATTCTTTTCGGCCCTCATAATCCAACACGGGAACTGCATGGGCAAATTGGGCATAGTCACTCACCATTTGAAAACTATGTAAAAACCCAAAACGGGTTTTTCTGCCCTGACCCAAAAGATATCTGAAAATTTTTGATTGTTTAGCAGATGCATTTAAGCCATCAGCAGCGTAGCGTTTCGCTACCTGCCTTGCCCAAATCTTAGCAATGCCTGCCTTTAAACTCATAAATCAGGCGCAAAAGTACATATTCAAAAGATTGCATTGCCCACCGAAATCGCTTGTTTCTCCACAGTTTCAGCCAAAAAAGGAATGAAAATTGAGAATTGGGGCTTGACCCTATTCGGGCTCTTTAAAGGGTGGTTGGGCTCATTTGCCTATTGCAATGGGAATGAAGAAAACAGGCAGGAAAACCGCATTCACCCTCTCCCCTATTTAAAAGCTAACGCCTATTTCGTCACCGCGCTTACAAACTTGTCATACACCTCATCATAGGGCTCCCACAACTCAATTTTGTTTCCTTCAGGATCCATAATGTGAAGAAACTTCCCGTACTCTGTATCCTCAATAGAATCCAAAATCTGGATCGTATCGGCCTTTAAATCTGCAAATAACAAGTTCATATCAAGTACACGGTAATTTATCATGAACTCTTTTGTTGAGGGTCCAAAGTATTTTGTGGTTTTATTAAAGGGGGCCCACAAAGTCGAACCCTTGGTCGAGGAATCGGTTGCATAGCGCCATTCAAATTGGGTTCCGTATTCATCTGTATTTAAGCCAAGATGTCGCTGATACCATTCCTTCAGTTTTTTTGGATTTTCACTCTTAAAGAATATGCCGCCCAAGCCAACGGCTTTTCGTTTATGAACCGAAGCAGAAGAAAAATCAGACACAAAGCCTCTACTCAAAAAGCCAAAGCTAAATGACACAGCTATCAATAAAATAAGGCCCCCTGTTGCAGGCTTGAATAAAGGAAATATTAACTTTTTCATTTCGTATGGGTTACCTTTCAAAGATACACTATTCCCCACTTCGAATAAAAAAGGAAAAAAGCCTTACTTACAGCAATTTGGCAATTTCTCCCTCACCTGTGGGTTGGCTGCAACATCATCTGCAACATAACCCGCTTCGGAAATGGCTTTACGAATTTCTGTTGCATTTGTCTTCTCTGAAAGAAATTGAACCGTAACCTTTGAAGTCTCGGTGGAAACCTGCACCGTTTTTGTTCCTTTTACCTTTTTTACCGCTGCTTGAATGCGATCAACACACATTTCGCATTTGGCATTGGATTGAATCGTAATGCTTTCTTTCATTCCTTTCTTCTCCCCTTTTTGGGCATGAATTCCCGAAAACGGAATCCAACTCAACATGGAAATTAAAAGCGATAATTTTAATATAGTTTTCATAATTTTAATACGGATAAATAAATTAATGTGATGGTTTTTCAATTCTAAATCTGAACCCTGCATACACCATAGCCCCCATGGTTGGCCCCCACACAATGGATGAGTCGAAATAGGAACCAAAAGGGTCGGCAGCGGCAATAACAGGATGTTTCTGCATAAAATTCGTTAGGTTTTCTCCCCCAACATAGACCTCCCATCTCGATTTAATTTTACGGGTGACTTGCGCATTCAAGGTAAAAAAATCAGGAGATTTATTTCCCATTTGGTAGGCAGTAGGATTGCTTTCTGTAAAGGGCAATCGTTGTGAACCCACATAGGCAAGGGTTGCATCTAATTCCCATTTCCCAGGCGCGTATGCCACATTCAATAAACCTCTCAACCAAGGGGTGAAATACAAGTCTTTTAGCTCTCCTTGGTAAGTCGTTTTTACTTGCTGCCAACGCAAGGCGGTTTTTGCTTTTAATTTTTCGGCAATCGGCAAACTGACTTCGGTTTGCACCACATTAGAAAAACTTGTACCCTGCAACTGATAAAAACGAAGTTTTCTTGGGTCCTCTAAATCAATTACCAATTGATCCAAAAAATAAGTATGATAGCCTTCAACAACAAATGAAGCTTCCCTTCCCAAAAAATGAAATTCCTGCACTGCAGAAAGTCCAAATGTCCAGGCTTTTTCCATCGCCAAAGGTGAAAGCACTTCTATAATTCTGGAACTCGCGAGCGCCGACATATTCTCTGCAATGCGGTTTGGGGTTCGATATCCTTTTCCTGCACTCGCTCGCAAAGACAATTTCTCGCCCGGCTTAACTTTTACATGTAAACGAGGCGAAAATAATGCACCAAATAGGTT
>JAYSVQ010000126.1:0-2339 GCA_043718485.1 Bacteroidota bacterium | reverse complement strand
TTCTTAAATTCCTCTTTCATGCGCTTGCGCTTTTCTTCGCCCGATAGATGCTTATCGTCCATTACTTGGTATTTTCTTTTGTATCAAGCGGCCCGCTGGTTTCAGCTGATTTAATTTCTTCAATTTTACTGTCTCCACCTACGGCATTCATGCCCATGTCGAGTTTAAATTGTTTCACCAACTCCTGGGCCCGAATTTTTTCCGCTTCTTCTTCCAACTTCATTGAGGTTGTATCTACGCTGTCGAGTGCCATTTCCATTTTTGCTTCGTTCAATGCAGTTTGCTCATTGACCTTTTGTAGCATCTCATCGTGGGTTTGGTCCATGCCCCCTACCTCAAAAGATTGCAGGGTGTCTGCAATTTTGCTTTGCCATTTGGCGCGCTCATGTGCCCTTAGGGCCTCTTTTGCTTCCGTTATTTTCCGGTCTTTTTCGCGCATAAAGGCTTTCTTTACTTCAAGCGATTTTTCATAGGCTTGTTTTGCAGTTGCAAACTGCAACTCGGTTTGCGCCATGTGATTTTTTGTGCTTTCGAGCCTTAATGCATAATTCGCGGCAATATCGTCACGACCTGCCTGAATGGAAGCCTTCATATTGGAAACGAGTTTGGCATATTCACTTTTATACTTTACCAATTCCTTTTCAAGCAAATTCACACTGGCTTTTACCGTTGCAATATTTTCATTCATTTTTGGAACTTGATCATTCAAGTCCCTGATATTCTGTTCAAGAATAAGTTTTGGATCTTCAATGGCGCTTACCGCTTTTCCAAATAGCGCGCGCATGGCGCGTACAAATCGTTTCCACATATTTTTTGGGCTGTTGTAACTATTAAAGGAGCAAAATAAACAATTTTGCGATTTCGGACATTGTTACGGAAAATTCAATGAAACGGTTTTTTCCCATTTCAGGTTTTTGGAAGAGCATTTCAACGGAAAAGACGTTTTTCATTGGATTTTGGCCTTTTCTACTTCTCTTAGAAAAGTGTGTATTCTTTCAATTTCCTCGCTATTCCCAATAAATAAGGGCGTTCGCTCATGTAATTCAGAAGGTTGAATCTCTCGAATTCTTCTTATACCGTCAGTTGCTGAGCCCCCTGCTTGTTCAATCAAAAAAGCCATGGGATTGGCTTCATAGAGAAGTCTCAATTTTCCTTTGGGTGCTTCTTTGGTTCCCGGATACAAAAAAATCCCCCCTTTGAGCAGATTACGATGAAAGTCGGCCACAAGCGAACCAATATATCTGCACGACATAGGTTTGCGCTTAGGGTCATCTTCGGCCTTTATATAACTCAAATATTTTTTCAAGCCCGGACTAAGGTCTCTTGCCAATCCCTCATTCATTGAATAAAAATCGCACGTTAAGGGAATTTTCATGTCGGGATGACTCAATAAAAATTCGCCAATTGAAGGGTCCAATGTAAAGCCATTAACCCCACTTCCAGTTGTGTACACAATCATGGTACTACTTCCGTACACCACGTAACCGGCCGCAAGTAGCACACTCCCCTTTTGCAGGGTGTCTTGCAATGTGCCGGGGCCGCCTTCAGAAATGCGTCTGAATATTGAAAATATTGTACCTACCGAAACATTTACGTCAATGTTTGAGCTACCATCGAGCGGGTCAATGGCCACGATATATTTTGCCTCGGCGTTGTCTACACAAATAATTTCCTGATTCTCTTCAGAGGCAATAATCGCGACTTGACCGCCCTGACTTAAGGTTTCAATAAAAACCTGATTTGCAAACTCATCTAATTTCTGAACATGCTCTCCCTGCACATTAATTTCACCTGTCATTCCCAAAATATCGACTAAGCCCGCTTTGTTTACCTCACGGTTAACAATGCGGGTTGCCAAACTTATGTCTCTAAGCAAGCGAGAAAATTCGCCTCTTGAAAAAGGCACAATATGCTCCTGATCTGCAATAAATTGTTGAAGGGTAGGGGCTTTGGGTTGTTCCATCACGCGCAAATAGGCTACAAATATACATTACACTCAGGCTGCAAAATTACCTTTTCTAGTAAAGCTTGATTTTTCATTATAATAAAATCATAAATTGCCATCGGTGCGCAATTTAAGCCTATTCTTTCTTGCTATTTTTTGGGTTTCTTCTTCCTGTACCTGGACAAATGAAGACGATCTAAAACCGCCACCGCCTGCATGTGATTCTTCTTTTACTTATGTGGGAATTGAACAAATTATTACCCCATCTTGTGCAATTGAGGGCTGCCATGCTTCAGGTTCTCTAAACGGAGATTACTCCCAATATTTAGGGCTGAAGGCGAAAATAGACAACGGTGCCTTCGAAAATCGCCTTTTTATTATAAAAGATATGCCC
>JAYSVQ010000125.1:0-6776 GCA_043718485.1 Bacteroidota bacterium | reverse complement strand
AGAGGCCTTTGGGGTGTGAAATTTCTACTCCACCTATGACAAGTTTTCGATTTTCTGCAAAACGATGCGTGTCGTATCCAAAACCAATTCTAAAACGATTCATATCAACAAAGGTAAGCCTGAATTCCAAAGCCAATCATGAGATGGCCTATTTCGAATGGAATTCTCCACATTAGCGGTATAAAGCCTATGCGGATTGCCTTATTTTTGGGTTTCCATCGGCAATGAAACTGCTTTTTCAATTTGGATTGAGTTTTTTTTTACTTCTCATGGTCGCCAAAAACGGGCATGGTCAAAGGCAAGACTCTACCTTGGTTCCGGGAAATTCAAACAAAACGATGGGTCTGGTTCAATGGGAAAATCTGGGTCTGGATTGGGTTAAAAGCGATGGTAGCAGAATTTCATTTCCTTATTTTTTTGATTCGGAGCAAGACCAGATTTTAGAAAGATACGTAGCGGGCATTCCAGATTCCTTGCATGCAGATACCCTTTACTTATTTATCTCTGGAATTGTAGGCAGCGTTAGCTTGTATGCCGGAACAAGTTTGCTCGTGATTATGGACCAAAGCTGGGAAGAATATGTATTAAAGCTTCCCAAATCTTTGATTGGCCAAGGGTTAAAGTTGAAACTTACTTTTCATTCAAAAGAAGTAATGGAATCAAAATTCGAGCGGCCGATTTCAGGTTTAGGTGGTGACTTTTTGCTCCTGTTAAAAGATAGTGTTGGCGGCCATGTTGATTTGCCTGCATTTTCAGAAACCAAAGATATTCATTTTTACCCCTGCGATTGGCGTGCATTTGAATGGCTTTCTAAGAAGGAAGCACAAAAGATGAATGCAGGAAAAGTATTGGGACTTCCCTTCAGGCCCAAAGGGAAAATTCTGGCCGATTTGTCGCGCCAAAAAATTGTAATAAACCCTTCATTTACGGGCAATTCGACCGGTTTTTGCATATTACCTGAGGCAATAGATGCTAGCCCTTTTCCGGTGGTGAAACGCCCATTTTACGGCCTGGAAAAAAGAAGTCCCGACAAAGTAACAGCGATTGTTCTCGTTTTCTTTTGGTTGATTGCCTTATTGTTTTATCGTTTCATTTATCCAAAACTTTTTAGCATGTTTGGATTATACCTCGTAAAACCTCAGGCGGCATTGGGAGAGATGGGTCCTCAATTTCAACGGTTTTGGTTTCGGTCTGTGCTTGCGATTGTTAGGGTGTTTATGTTAGCGATTACGCTTTCATTTTTATTGCATTACCTTGATTGTAGCGGAATGATATCGTATATAAACCTGAGCAACGGAATTAGTTTTTTGCATTCTGTTTTTGCCCAAAACCAACCCCAGCTTTCTACCGTTTTTATTTTTTGTTTTTTAGTGATGCTTGCTTTTGAGGCATTTAAGCAAATTGCAATGGCTTATCTTGGAATCGTCTTCGGCTATGTTGAATTGTCTGAATCGTTTTTCAGATTTGAAAATGCGGCGGCCTTTCCGTTGCATATTTTTTTGGTTTTGCCCGGAATCGCTTTGTTTTTTGCGCCTATTCAAAATCAAAACCTTGTTTTAGGGATTTGGGCAATATTGGCCCTCGCATTTTTTATTCGAAGGCTTTTTGTGATTTACTACCTTTTTCAAGGCAGACGACCCATTCCGGGAGGCTTAAGAATTTTGTATATTTGCACCCTAGAAATTTTGCCTTGGGGCTTTCTTTTATAGCAGACTGGTTTTCATGACGATAAGGATTGGAACAAGAGGCAGTAAGCTTGCGCTTTGGCAGGCCGAGGCTGTTTGGAATTTGCTTAACAAAGCAGGCTTTGATGCGAGCATTCAAATTTTTTCAACAAAAGGAGACGAAATTCAAGACCGTCCGGTAAAAGAAATTGGTGGCAAAGGCTTATTCACTAAAGAGCTTGACCAAGCCTTGTTAAATGGAAAGGTTGATATTGCCGTTCATTCGGCAAAGGATATTCCTGCACAATTGGAAGCTGAATTAGAGTTAATTGCCTGTTTGAAGCGTGAAGACCCGCGAGATGCTTTGGTGACTCTTGCAGAGCAGGTTGACCCTGAAAATCAGAATGTAGCTTTTAAAATAGGCACTTCTTCAGAGCGAAGAAAATCAATGCTACGCCACTATTTGCCCAATTGGAAAGTGATGGATTTGCGCGGAAACATTGATAGCCGCATTCAAAAATTAAAAGACGGGCATTTTGACGGAATTTTACTTGCCCTTTCTGGTTTGAAGCGTTTGGGAGTCACGGGCGTAAAAATTAAAAACCTTAATCCAACGGCTTTTACCCCTCCACCAGGCCAGGGAACGATTGCTATTGCCTCAACAAGTAATTTTGCCCACAAAGAAAAGGTGAGGCAAACCCTAAACCATGCAACTACCGAAGTAGAGATGATTTGTGAACGCGCTTTTTTATCAAAATTAAATGGGGGATGTTCGGTACCTCTTTTTGGAATGGCTACTGTATTGGGAGAGTATCTAAGCTTCAATGCTGGAATATATAAAAATGATTCTATGAGTTGTTACAGAGAGGAAGTGGAAGGGCTTGCAGCTCATTCTGAAAAAATCGGTTTCGAAACCGCACAAACCATAATTGAAAAAAGTGGAGGCATACGTGGCGAAAACTAAAAGCGTTCAAAAGATAAAAACCATTCTTATTTCCCAGCCCGATCCAGGGGAGGACTCTCCTTATAAAGACATTATCAAAAAACACGGCCTAAAAGTAGAGTTTAGGAAACTAATTGATATTGAAGGTGTTAGTCTCGATGTTTTTAGAAAACAAGGGTTGAATCCACTTGAATTTGACGGCGTAATTTTCACCAGTAAGCAAGCGGTAGATCATTTTTTTCGTTTGGTAAAAGAGTTGAAAACAGAGATGCCGCCCGACACAAAATATTTCTGCGTGGGTGAAGCAACTGCAAAATATTTGCAAAAATATATAGTCATTCGAAAACGAAAATTATTTGTAGGGGAGAAGACGGCCAAAGATTTAATTCGTTACCTAAAAAAATTCAGTACTGAGAAATTTTTATACCCCTGCAGCGGTATTCATTCCCCTGAACTTCCGGAGATGTTATTGGCCTTGAATGTCAAATTTGAAAAAGCCATAATGTACAATACGGTTGCAGCCGATTTATCTGACCTGAATATGGAAAAATATGACCTAGTTTGTTTCTTTTCTCCCTCGGGTGTGGATTCTATATTGGGGCATTGTCCTACTTTTGCAAAGTTGGGAATAAGGGTGGGTGTTTTTGGGCCAACAACGTCAAAAGCAGCCCTTGAAGCGGGCTTACAGGTTGATATTCAGGCTCCAAGCCCCAATCAACCCAGTATGGCAGGTGCAATTGAGGAATTTATAAAAGGAATGAATTGAAAACTTACAGATTTCCACAAAAAGTGAGTAAAATCTTACGTAGCCCAAAAAAATTTGCAACTTTGTGTTTTGATACACAATTTCAACCTTCAATTTCCCACACAAGGACATTCATGAGAAACCTGCTTCTGCTTTTGTTGGTGATGGGAGCCCCGGTGGTAAATATTATGGGTCAACAAGATCCTCAATATACCATGTACATGTTTAACCGTTTAGCGGTTAATCCTGCCTACGCCGGAGCCCTCGGAGCTACCAACTTAACATTGCTTGCACGTGCACAGTGGCTTGGAATTCCGGGTGCCCCTAAAACTTCTACTTTTAGCGGGTCTGGTTATTTGAAAAGCATTTCGTCTGGAATCGGTGGAGTCGTAATCGCTGATCAACTTGGCCCTTTGAGAACGATGGGTCTCGGTGTCAATTTTGCCTACCATATTAAAACCAGTAGCAACTCCCGTTTAAATATTGGAATTCATGGTGGTTTTTATCAAAAAGGCCTTTTCGTGCCTAAAGACGGCTGGAAATATGACAGAGATGCTGGTAATGACCCCTTGGTCGTCGACCAAAACTTAACCGATTTTGTACCCGATCTTGGCGCGGGTCTGTATTATCATATCCTTCGCAAAAATTTAACGAGCAAGGTTTATCCTCAAGACGCCTTTTATGCCGGGCTTCAGGTAAGCCATATTTTAGAGCCTTCTTTAGAAGGTATTTTGTCTCAGCAAATTGGGCCTGATTCAAAAGTTAGAAGAGGAATTTCTGCCACAACCGGTATTGTAATTCCATTAACTAAAAATATTTTACTTGAGCCTTCTGCTTTTTTCAGAACCAATTTAACCACCTTTCAAAACGATTTAACAGTGAATCTTTATATTAGCCCTATGGTTTTTGGGTTAAATTATAGGGGAATGTTCACTAAAAATAATGAATCAATTGGGGGAATTGTCGGTTTTAATGCTAACACAAGCATGTTTATCGGCTATTCTTATGATTTTAATATTTCAGGGTTGAATGGATTTACATCCGGTTCACATGAGCTTATCATTTCTTATACCTTTCCTAATTCTACTATTGTGCTTCCTCCGATAAACGATATCGAAGGTCAATCACCGTTTTAAGGACTTAGGATTTGTTACCAGAAAGGCTTGGTTATTGTGGAAATGGAAGTAAATTGAGGGTGAGGCAATAATTTTACTTGGGTATATTGCGTTTCTTTATAAATTTGTATTTCAGGCACTTTAAATAAATTTCTAATTAGTCTGCTATGAAAAGATTGGTTTTCATCGCGGTTGCTATATCCGTTATTGCAACAGGTTGCGGTCTGTTCGGGGGGAAGCAAACGGGAAAACATGGTGAGCTCACAGGCACAATTCCAAGACCGGAGTGGGATCAACCCACGCCCTATGGAACTGTCGTGATTCCGCCAGGTAGTTTTCACATGGGTCAGAACGACCAGGACATTAATTTTTCTCAGGTTGCACATAATAAGCAGATCACGCTTTCTGCCTTTTATATGGATGACACAGAGATTACAAATAATGAATATCGTCAGTTCATAGGTTCGGCCCTCGACACACTCCCGGCACAAACCGCACAAATGGTTTATCCAGACACCATGGTTTGGATGCAGGATTTCGTTTTTGCTTACAATGAGCCCCTCACAGAAAATTATTATTGGCATCCTGCTTTTGATGATTATCCTGTAGTGGGTGTAAATTGGTACTCGGCACATGAGTTTTGTAAATGGCGCACAGCCCTTTACAATGATTATCGTGCAAAGCAAGAAATGCCACCTATTCCTCGTTTCCGTTTGCCAACTGAGGCTGAATGGGAATATGCTTCCAGAGGAGGTTATGAGCACAAAATTTACCCATGGGAAGGCCCTTACATCCGTAACTCAAAAGGTTGTTTTCTCGCCAATTTTAAACCTGGCAGAGGAGACTATATAGCAGATAATTATGAGTACACTTGCCCTGCACGCTCATATTGGCCAAATGATTATGGCCTATGGTGCATGCCCGGAAACGTCGCAGAGTGGTGTGAAGATGACTTCGAGGAAACCGGTTATATATATGACCACGATTTAAATCCCGTGTTCAGAGACCCGCGTTACAAAGCCGACGAGCGTGTTCCCGGTGGAGCTAAAATTCGCAAGGTTATTCGTGGTGGATCTTGGAAAGATATTGGTTGGTTTTTATCATGTGGATCAAGAACATATGAGTATGCAGATACCACTAAATCTTTTGTTGGCTTCCGTTGTGTTGTAACCTTAATCGGTCGCTCAGGCGCAGCCTCATTTTAAATTTCAATTATTTTAACATTTAATAGGATTAACATTCAAACTAAGGAGAGTTAGATAAATGTCAAGGAAAAAAGGATTTCTCGAATCAAATCTTTGGAAAAACTTCATGAAGTATGCCTACGGTGTAGGTGCTGCGGTCGTAATTCTTGGAGCGCTTTTCAAAATCATGCACTGGCCTTTTGCAAATGCAATGCTTATTGCCGGAATGGGAACGGAAGTATTTATTTTCGCAGTTTCCGCTTTTGAGCCATTACATCATGAGGTTGAATGGTCTAGGGTTTACCCCCAATTGTCAGAGGACTATGATGCCGATTTTAACTTCGGTCAGGAAGAAGGCGAAGAATTGTCACCTGAAGAGCAAATGGCTTTAGCAGAGGGTAGCCTTAAGAATATGGAACTTACCCCCGACCTATTTCAATCGCTTACAGGTTCATTAACCGGCCTAAGAGATAATGTTTCTAAACTTGCCCAAATCGAAGACGCTACCGTTGCAACCAATGAGTATGCAACTAAAGTGCGTGAAGCTTCGGGTAAAGTAGCCGAGTTAAATAATGGCTATAATAACACGGTCGATGCAATGCAATCGTTGGCATCTAACGTGAGCAATGCGGCGGGTGATGCAAAAGCATACCAAGAGCAGGTGCAAGCCGTGACCCGAAATTTGTCTTCTTTAAATGCAGTTTATGAAATTGAATTGCGCGATGCTGAGTCCCATATCAAAACGTTAAATCAATTTGCCGGAAGCTTGTCTCAAGCCATGGGAAATATGGTTAGTACTGCCTCTGATACCGAAACATTCAAAAACGAAGTTGCCGAGTTATCTCGTAATCTTCGTACGTTGAATCGTATCTATGGCGGTATGTTAACTGCCATGAGCGGCAAGGGAGACGCTTAATTTTTGTTTTTTTTCATTCATTCACACTCTGATTAGAAAAAATAATGGCTGGTGGAAATATATCACCGAGACAAAAGATGATCAACATGATGTACCTCGTGTTGACAGCTTTGCTTGCCTTGAACGTAAGCGCCGAAATTCTTGAAGCTTTTAACTCTCTTAGGGAATCCTTAAAAGAGTCTGCTGAAAATGCTATGGTTAAGAATGAG
>JAYSVQ010000124.1:0-6794 GCA_043718485.1 Bacteroidota bacterium | reverse complement strand
GAAAAACCATGGTGGCAACATTGCCCGTTTATTTAAATGCACTTTCTGGAATGGGCGTTCATATCGTTACGGTTAACGATTATCTCGCAAGAAGAGACGCGGAATGGAATGGGCCAATTTTTGAATTTCACCAATTGGCCGTTGATTGTATCGATTTACACGAGCCTAATAGTGACGCACGCAAAAAAGCGTATCGCTCAGATATTATTTACGGTACAAATAATGAATTCGGATTTGATTATTTAAGAGACAACATGGTAACCAATGCCGATTATATCGTGCAGCGTGACCATCATTTTGCGATTGTCGATGAAGTGGATTCCGTTCTTATTGATGAGGCAAGAACGCCCCTTATTATTTCTGGCCCGGTTCCACAAGGCGACAAACACGAGTTTCAAGAGTTCAAACCTAGAATTGACCGGCTCATCAATGCACAGAAGAAAATTGTTAATGAATGCCTGAATGAAGCAAAGAAGAATGTATTCTCAGAGGATAAGGCAATCGCTGAGAAAGCAGGCATGATGCTCTTTCGTGCCCACAGGGGTTTTCCTAAATACACGCCTCTGATTAAATTTTTGAGTGAATCAAACGTAAGGTCAAAACTTCAAAAAGTCGAAGGCTATTACGTTCAAGACAAAGGCAAAAACATGCATATTATCGATGATGAATTATTTTTCACCATTGATGAACAAAATAACAGCGTTGAATTAACGGATAAGGGAAGAGAACTCATTACCCAATCTGGCGAAGATTCAGACCTTTTTGTAATTCCTGATATGGCAGGCCGCATTGTAGAAATAGACAATAGCATCGACATAAACGAGGATGAGAAATTGGCGGCAAAAGACAAACTTTCGCAAGAGTTTAGTGAAAAGTCTGAGCGTTTACATACCATTAATCAATTGGTAAAAGCGTATTCCTTATTTGAGCGCGATATTGACTACATCGTTCAAGATGGGAAAGTAATGATTGTCGATGAGCAAACCGGTCGTGTTTTGGCGGGCCGCCGGTATAGTGATGGCTTACACCAAGCAATTGAATCAAAAGAAAATGTAAAAGTTGAAGATGCTACCCAAACTTTTGCTACGGTAACGCTTCAAAATTATTTCAGAATGTACCACAAGTTGGGTGGTATGACCGGTACAGCAGAAACAGAAGCCGCTGAGTTTTATCAAATATATAAATTGGATGTGACCGTTATCCCTACGCATCGGAACATCGTGCGTGCAGACCGGGATGACTTGGTGTACAAAACCAAAAAAGAAAAGTACAATGCCGTTATCGATGAAATCGAAAAAATGGTAACCGAAAATCGCCCGATTTTGGTGGGAACCACCTCAGTCGAGGTTTCAGAAATCCTCTCGAGATTATTGAAATTAAGGCGCATTCCGCACAATGTTTTGAATGCTAAACTGCACCAGCGAGAAGCAGAAATTGTGGCAGAAGCAGGCTTGGGTGGAAAAGTAACCATTGCAACCAACATGGCAGGTCGGGGTACCGACATTAAATTAGGGCAAGGCGTTATCGAATCGGGTGGTTTGGCTATTATAGGTACCGAGCGACACGAATCCAGGCGAATTGACAGACAGCTTCGGGGCCGTTCCGGAAGACAAGGAGACCCGGGTTCTTCTCAATTTTTTGTTTCACTCGAAGATGATTTGATGCGACTTTTTGGCTCGGAAAGAATCGCAAAAATTATGGATCGACTCGGATTGAAAGAGGGAGAAGTAATTCAGCATAGTCTCATTACCCGCTCGATTACCAATGCGCAGAAAAAAGTTGAAGAAAACAACTTTGCCATGCGAAAGCGTTTGCTGGAGTATGATGATGTAATGAATGCTCAACGAGAAGTGATTTATCGACGCCGGAGAAACGCACTATTTGGAGACCGTATTAAAATTGACTTGGACAATATGCTCCAAGACTTTTGTAATACCCTCGTCAAAACCTATTACACAGAGTTGGATGCAGAGACTTTAAGGTTAGAGTGTATCCGGTTGTTGGCGTTTGACCCAAAAATTTCTGAAAACGATTTGTCAGCGAAAAAAGAAGAGGCGATTGCAGAAAATATTTTTAATCAGGCAAAAGAGTTTTACAAAAGAAAAACACACTCCATAGGCGAGCATATGTTGGAAGGCCTAACTTCGGTTCGTCAAAGAAGACCTGAAGTGAAATTTATCGTCGTTGATTTTTCGGATGGATCAAGAAGATTTCAAACCACGACTGATTTAGATAAAGCCATTTCATCCAAAGGCATGGAGGTTTTTAACCAAATGGAGAAAAGCCTTACCCTAAAACTGATAGACGATAATTGGAAAGAGCATCTTCGTGAAATGGACGAACTTCGCACCTCAGTGCAAAATGCAGCGATTGAACAAAAAGACCCATTGCTTGTCTATAAATTAGAGTCTTTTCAATTATTTCAAGTTATGGTCGAGCGAATCAATCGTGAGGTAATTTCAACCCTTTTTAGAGCCCGTTTGTATGGAGAGGAAGAGGCGCAAATTGCAAGGCAAAATGAAATAGAAAGGCGAGACGATTTTAGCCGAATGAAAGCACAGCACAACAATCCATTAGAGAACAGACCTCAGGCCAACCAATTTTTAGGCGGAAATTCTCAGCAGGAGCGCGCGGTAGGCCGAAGGGAAAGAAGAGAAATAGAGCGAACCCAAACCAAAAAACGTAAGTGAGTTGGAAATTAATCGCTACATCGATTATACCTTATTAAAGCCCGAGGCTAACCTTGATTCACTGTTGTTGTTGTGCAGGGAGGCAATTGAAAATAATTACCATTCTGTCTGCGTATGTCCTTGGATGGTTAAAACGGCGAGCCAAAGATTAAAAGGAACCGAAACCAACGTCTGCTCAGTAGTGGGTTTTCCCTTGGGCTACAATTTAACGGAAACGAAAGTGAGCGAGACAATCCAACTCATAAAAAATGGGGCAGAAGAAATTGATATGGTGGCAAATCTTTCAGCTTTTCATTCCCGAGAATTTGCCTTAGTAAAAGCAGATATTAAAGCGGCTTATGAAGTTTGTAGCGGAAATGGATTTCCCTTAAAGGTGATTTTAGAAACAGGCACACTCAATTTTGAACAAATAAGGCAACTTTGCGTAATTTGTGCTGAGGTCGGCGTAGATTTTGTGAAAACAAGCACGGGATTTGCAACGATTCACGCAGAATTGGATAAAGTAAAATTTATGCATGAAATTTTGCCGCATCGAATGGGAATAAAGGCGTCAGGTGGAATTCGCACCTATGAAGATGCGTTGAAATTTCTTTCTGCAGGCGCAAAACGTATTGGAACTTCTAGTCAAATAAAAAATGTCGTTTTTTAGTTCCCTCTTTTTGATTTCTTTTTTGTGTGGTCCGGATACCACAAGCTACCCTAAATGGGAAGAGGAAAACATGTCCCTATTTCGGACTGTTATTTCTTTTGAAATGCCAGTCGTTGAAGGTATTGTAAACACAGGTGTTCACCGAACTGAATTGCCTCTATCTGGGGGGGATGATGCATTAAAAACGGAATGGCCAAATGAGTTAAGCGAATTATTGCTACGCTCAAAAGAAAAGGGAGCGAATGCTCAACTCGAGGGATACAGAATTCAAATATATAGTGGTGCTGATTTAGAAGAAGCAAATAAATTACGCGCCGATTTTCTGGAGCAATTCCCCGGGTATAGTGCCTATCGTTTATGGATTCAACCTACATTCAGGGTAAGAATTGGCGATTTTTCTAATCGCAACGATGCGATTCAATTCACTAATGATATTAAACCGTATTTCCCTGGCGCCTTTGTTGTCCCCGATAAAATTGAAAGGCCTAAAGTGAAAAAGCCAAAGATATTGGAAGAAGAAAGTATTGAAATAGAACCTGGTGAGTAGAGAAAAGATTCGTTGCCAAAAGATTATTTCTTCTTTTTCTTTAGCTCAAAACATCGTTTAATTTTTCAGCATGTTATAAAGTTCGTCGAGCTGGGGTGAAATAATAATTTCAGTTCTTCTGTTTTTTGCCCTTGCTTCAGGTGTATCACTAATTTCTATGGGCATATTTTCGCCGCGACCACTTGCAAGTATTTTTAATCGGTCAACCCCTTCTTGAATCAGAATGCGAATAACCTCTGTTGAGCGCATTACACTCAAATCCCAATTGTCTTTTATTTGCCCAAGGTTGGTGACTTTAACATTGTCGGTATGTCCTTCAACCATTATCGTAATGTCTTGTTGCTCTTTTAAAACTAAAGCAAGCTCGCGAAGGGCTTCTTGTCCTTTTTTGTCAATGAGGGTGGAGCCTGATGCAAATAGTAACTGATTAGAGAGCGAAACATAAACCTTTCCATCGCGAATTTCTACCGAGAAGCCTTTGTCTCTAAATCCGAATAATTTTTCGCCAATAATTTTTTTCAAATTATTCATGATTTGATCTCTCTCTTTCAAAGATTGTTCCACCTCGGTCAATCGGGCTTCTCTTTGCTCCAGATTTTTTCGGGTTTCTTCAAGTCTGGTTTCGGCGGCGGTAAGTTTTGTTTGGGCGGCTTCAAGTTCATCGATCAATTCACGCATTTGTTTTGTGTTTTGCGATTTCAATTGATTGTAGTTTTCATTCAGTTGTTTGCAAGTTGCATCCAGATCAGCGAGCCGATTTTGGGTTTCTTCTTTTTGTTTATTCAAGGCTTGAATTTCTCTTTCCAGTTTTGCTTTATCACCCTCACACGTTTTAAGCATTTCTGAAATGCTTTTATTTTTTTCTGCAAGTTCATTTCCCTTTTGTTTTTCCTCGTCCAACATTTTTTGAATGTTGGTTTTCAAGGATTCCATCTGAGTATATTTCTTTTTCGAAACAACACAGGAAGTTGAAAAGGTTGAGAAAGCTAAAAGAGCGAAAAACAGAATGAGGGCAGATTTCATCTATTGAAATATTTGCTTCAAAATTACGGCCCATTTTTCGAGCATGGCGCGTGTCTATTCACAGGCAAGAAAGTTGAAATGCCAATTTTGTACTTAAAAAAGGCCGAAATTTTATTTAGGAATGGGATTCTCAACCGAAGGGAAAATCAATTTTAATTGAAGAAAAATGAAAACATACAATTTGCCATTCTAAGGAAGAGGTTTCATTTTATCAGGAATAAAAAAAGCGGCCGATGAGCCGCTTTTTTTATTTATTCTAATTCAGATTATTGAGATTTTCCAACCAAATAATCAGGAACGGTTTCTAGATTAATCGGGTCTCTTTTCTCTCCCTCACACATAATATCGGTTTTAAATTGAAAGTAGGTTACATAATTGTAACGTAAGCCGGTTTGAGGAACAAATTTTAAAGACGGCGCAACGGCGTTTAATACAGCATTTACCTTTTCATTGTTAGAGGCCACAACGTTAAAGCTTACTACGTTTCCTCTGGGGTCAACGGTTACTTCTACCAGCCCAGTCGCCAATCCACAAATGCCTGCTTCCCTTAATTGTTTTCTAACGGTAATTGAATTTTTAGAAGGGTCTCCTGCTAAGTCAAGATTTCCAATCTTGTTTGGGTCATAATTTTTATGACTTTCCTTATGCGATTCATCGGGTTTGCGATCGCCTGCGCTTACATACTCTATTTTCAATTGGGCCGGAATCGAGGCTTTGCCTGCAGCAACCGGTTTTTCTTTTTTAGGTGATGGAATTACCTGAGCGGTAACCGGTTTTTCTGCGGGTTTTGTTATAGAAGCCGCTGGTTTTGTTTTTTCAACCGGAGGTACTGGTTTTGGCTGCTCTTTTGCAGGTGGAGGTGTGACCGGCTTTTCCTCTGGCATATCATATTTAGTTAACCATTCTGCATCTTCCTTGCTCGGTGGAGCCACTGGTTCTTGAGGAACAGCCGCAACTACTTCTTTTACTTCTTCAATTATTTCTTCTTCTTCTTCCTCCTCTTCTTCTTCAATTATAGAAGGCGGTGGTATAGTTTTTTCAGGAGGAGTAGTGACTGCGATAGGTTCTTCTATTTCCTCTTTAACGGGTGGTAATACCTCTTTTGGCACTGGAATTTCTACCGGTTTCGATGCCGCAATTGGATTTGGCTTGTCGCCAAAAATAGGTGTGTAAACATTCTCATCTGGAGCCCCCGAACAAGGAATTAAAGGTTTTACCTCGAAATACACTTTTTTGGTTCCTGTAATCCCAGATGCATTCCATTTAATAGTTGGAATAATATCTACGATTGCCTTTTTAAAACACTCGTGACTTCCTGTCAGGGTTTTGGTACTTACCACATCGCCAGTTGCATTAATTTCAACTTCGATATAAATGGCAGCATTTCCGCAACAGCTTGTTTTCTTTTCGATAACCGAATACACATAGCCCGTTACGGTGTGTTTATTGTCATCAAAAATTCGGGTATTGGGGTCTGCCTTATGGTTGGCAACGGTAAAGTCGTCAACCTGCGCATTGGCGATTCCCCCAATGAGAACAAATACAACCAGTAAAAACTTTTTCATCATACTAGAAAAGAAAAGGAATTCTCAACAACGAAAGATTTGCAGAATTCTTGTAATCAACAAGAACCAAAGATAGAAAAAGGGTATTGAATACAACAGGTTTCTTTAAAAACAGGCTGAAATCTGTCCTTATACGCATACAATCGGCTCTTCCATTTTCAAGACCGCATCCAGAATTTCTAAAATCTCAACTACAGACTCTGCTGTTACCAGACTCAACCGTTTTTCTTTAAAGTGGGGAATGAATTTAAAGTAATTCGTGTAGTGTTTTCGGGTTTCAATTATGCCCAGTCTTTCTCCCTTCCATTCAATCGCTTTTG
>JAYSVQ010000123.1:0-2346 GCA_043718485.1 Bacteroidota bacterium | reverse complement strand
TATCGCTTCTCTGCTATATTTTTCTCTATCCGCATTACTGCTTGGATTATGCCGACCTGAAGGGGTATTGGTGTCTGTTTTTATGTTGATGGGTATTTCACTTTTACTGCCATTGAAAAAAGTAGCTCAATTGTTCCTCGTTTTTAGTTCGGTATTTTTGGTTTTGGGTGGAGCTTACTTTTTATGGAGATGGAATTATTTCGGATATCCCCTTCCTAATCCATTCTATAAAAAAGGAGGAGGGTTTCTTTATTTGAATAGCCTTAGGGGTTCCTTTGAAAATGGAAAATTCTTACTGCTACCGGTGTTCCCGGCGTTTATTCTTGCCTTTAGAAACAAAGAATCGATTCGAAAAGGATTTGCCTTTGCTATTCCTATTATAGGCAGCATTTGTATGTGGGTTTTGCTATCAGATGAGATGAATTTTGGTTTTCGGTTTCAGTATCCGGTTTTGGTCATCGGGCTATTGTCGTGGTATCCTTTAATTGATGGCGCATTTACGCATTTGAATCGCCTAAAAAATATTCCGTATTTCTCTTTTCTTAAAATAGGAGGCTACCTCTTTCTTGCGGTGGTTTATGCTTTTTTGTTTAGAAGGTTTTGGATTCAATCTACAGGTCTCACCTATGCCAAAGATGGTCGATACGAAGCCGCTTTTATACTAAATCGTTTTTCAGAACAGGGTTACACCCTTGCCAGCACAGAAGCAGGTTTACTTCCCCTTTATTCAAAATGGAGGGCTATCGATACCTGGGGATTAAATGACAGTTGGATTGCGCACCACGGGGGTTTGATTAGCGAAGAATACCTTACCGCACAAAAGCCTGATGTAATTTTAATGCATTGTGGTTTTGCAGATTTTCAACCCGCTGACCAATATTCAGATTCATCTTTATGGGGAAAGCAGGTAAAGGTGCTCATTCAATATGCACGAAAATACCATTTCACTTTGGCTGCTGCCTTTGGGCTATCAAAAGAATCTACAGGGCATTTCTATTTTGTGCGCCCTGACCTTCAAGATCATGATTCAATTGTAAATCAGATTAGAGAATTGGAATACCACTGGACAGAAAAAGGTAAAATCGCGCGCGATTTTCATGCTGAAATTCAGCTTTGATTACCTTCGGTGATGTGTACTTGAATAATTACCTGTTCCCTGAACACCGGGGCAGTATCGGGTTGCACAACTGCTGAGACTCAACAATAAAAAGGCAATTAGGGGTAAAAGAATGCCTGTTTTCACTGCTTTTTGATTTTCTTTTAATACTGTCATTTGCTTCACGTTTGGGATTATTTAAACCCTGAACGGATTTTTGTATTAAAATATTGGCTAACCTTTCATTCCTTTTTTCACCCTTTTTAATGAAACCCTCTTTTTAGGGAATAAAAAAGGTGTGACCTTAAAATCACACCCAAAAAAAAGGAGAAACAACCCCTTTTTAACCTAGTCTTGGTCTTTATACATTTTGCGAATCATTCTTCTCGACATTAGCCCGTCTTGTGGTTTGCGAGAAATTTTGGGTTTATGGGTTCCGGTGCTGCCTGTTCCCGGGCAATGCGTGCTTTTTGGCGATTTCTTATTCAAGGCATAATTACCGGTGCTACCTGTTCCCGGGCAATTTCGGTGTGCCGTGCATGCCATTGAAACAAAAACAAGCGAAAACAGAATGAGAATATAGAGTATCCCTTTTTTCACGCCGCAATTTACAACGTAAAGAGATATCCCGTTCTGAGTTTTCCACTTCTATTATTTAGCATGATATGCAGCATGATTCCCTGTTCCTTGCACCCCTGCGCAATAGTGCGGAGCGCATGCTTGAAATGCTAATGTGATTATAAATGCAAGGAACATCATAAGCCTTGCCCGTCTCTTGTGCTTTCTCATTTTACTTCCCTTTGAAATACTAAATTGGGCTTTTTGGAGCCGAATTGTTAGCCGTAATTCAGGGATTTTGTATCTCTGAAAAGGCCTAGGAGAAAGCCGAAGTTTTAGTAAAAAAAGGAATAGAGCAAAAAATCCATCTTTTTTAAACTTCCCAAATTAATGGGACTTCAAAAAAATTGAGGAAAATGTACTCGAAAAGTAAATTATCGAATAAGGGTAACTGTTCCGGAAAGGGTTTCTGCCCTGCCATCATAACCTCTCGCTTTTACTCTATAGGTGTAAACACCTTCTGGTAATTCCGTTCCTGAGATGTCTTTTCCACTCCATTGAAACTTTAAATCAGGAGAAGTGTAAACCAATCTGCCCCAGCGGTCATGAATAGAAATTTCGAGGGAAGTAATAAGGCGCGTAGCAATTGAAAAGAAATCATTTTTCTCATCTCCGTTAGGTGTGAAGCTATT
>JAYSVQ010000122.1:0-6813 GCA_043718485.1 Bacteroidota bacterium | reverse complement strand
TTTCGGGAAAACGGGGACCTGATTTTTCAACCATTTCATAAGGCAAGCCAAGCGCTTCTGCGATTACCAAAATATCAGAAAAAATAATGGCGGCATCTAAACCGAAACGATCAATAGGTTGCAGGCTAACCTCGGCTGCAAATTCCGGATTTCGAATCATTTCACGAAAGCCTCCGGCCTTCTCTCTTACTTGACGGTATTCTGGCAGATATCTTCCGGCTTGCCTCATCACCCAAACCGGTGGACGCTGAACGCTTTCGCCACGCGCAACTTTCAACAACAAATCATTTTTTATTGGCACGGGCCAAAATTAATCCAAAGCAAGTTGCCCCCAAGGATTGGTAGGAATAAAAAATTAATTTAAAAATGAGGGGATGATAAATTAAAACGAAATTCCTGAAGCTAGCACAATTCTTCTAAAAAATTTGGTTTCAGCCCAAAATTCATCTTTAGGCCCATTCCAATCCCATAATTCAAAATAGCGGTAAATGGATTGGTATTGCCAACCCATGCCTAAGTAATAACTGGAACGGTTGCGGGAGTGAAAGTGAAGGCCAACATGCCCACCAAAGCTTGGCCCACCAGAATAATCTATAAGAAATTGTTTTGTTTTTCCGGGAAGGTAAAATCCATAGCCGGCTTTTAAAAAATAATAGGGTCGCACCTGATAATCATTAAAAAGGTCTCCTCTTACATTTGCAAATACCGAAAGGACAGAAAACTCACTATTATACCTCTCAGCGGCGACACCCAATCCTGCGCTCAATAAAGAACTAAAAACCCAATTGTGTGTCGACTGGACAGATAAAGAAATTTGCACGCCATTTCCATTATTTCCGGGCAAAAATGCAGTTTCAAAGGTACCTCTATAGGTATTATCGGGATAGAAAAACGGGTTTAAATCTCTCTTTAAGGCTGTTTTACTTTTTCCGGTCAAGGATTCATTTGCCAATCCCTCCTCTTTTGTGATTTTTTCAACTTCATCAAAACCAAGAACGAAAATACTGCCTCCCTCTAATTTCAATTTTATGATGGAATCAGGAATCATTTCAAGGACATTACCCTTCAAAATTGAGCCATTTTTGAGGGTTACTACGTCCCATGAGGTTTGATTACCCTGTGATTTCAATAAGGGATAGGCCCCGAATTGGAATAGGAGGAAAAAGAAAAATAACCGGCGATTATTCATTAAAAAAGACGAATTATTGAAAATAACGAACTTTTCTAGGTAAATACCCTCAAATTTAGCGGTTTTATCACTAAAAAAAGTACCCACAATTTACCTTTTCCTTTTGATTTCAGTTCCCTAAATTAGCTGAAATTTAATACAATATGAAAAAGTTAAGTAAGCTTGCCCCCGTTGTAATTCTACTGACCCTATTTCTGAGTTCCTGTACAAAAGACACTTGTAACTATTCACGCACATTTACTCAGTTCACTCCAGAGTACATGAGTTATGAAGAATTCAGAACCCCTGTTAGCACTTTAGCTGCCCAGCCATTAAAAAATCCGGGCAAAATCTATTTTAAAGACAATTATGTTTTTGTGAATGAATACCTAAAAGGCATTCACGTTATCGATAATGGCAACCCGGCTGCGCCTCAAATTCTCGGTTTTATTTCTCTTCCCGGAAACGTAGATATGGCATGCAAAGGAAATGTAATGTATGCTGATAGCTATACAGACTTAGTTAGCCTCGATATTTCTAACCCGGCAAGTGCTACCCAAATTAGCAGACTTCAAAATATTTTTGAATATCAGACTTTTGTAAATGGTGTACAACTCGACCCAAATTTGGGTGTTGTAAAAAATTGGAAAGAAGAAGTGATCACCGAAACGGTTCAGGGCGATTGTAATAATTACAATAATACCGGAATGCTTGAGGATAATATGTTTGCCAACACAACCTCTGGTGGGGTTTCTTCCGGTGGTGGTGGTGCAGGTTCTACACCCACTTCAAGCAATGGCGTTGGTGGCTCAATGGCTCGTTTTGCTACTTATCAGGATTACTTATATGTAGTTTCTGAAAGCGAATTGATGGTATTCAATACCGTTGAATCCGGAGCCCCTGCTTATGAGCGCACCCTGAATATCGGCTGGGGAATAGAAACCATTTTCCCGTATGGCGAAAATCTTTTTATCGGCTCTAGGAATGGAATGTTTATTTTCGACAATACCAATCCTTCAAACCCAACTCAAGTTGGGGAATTCATGCACATTACGAGCTGCGACCCTGTGGTTATCGAAGACAATAGAGCGTATGTAACCCTCAGAAATGGTACTGAATGTTTTGGTTATACCAACCAATTGGATATTGTTGACGTTACAAACCTTACTTCTCCTTTTCTTATTAAAAGTCATGCAATGTTTAACCCACATGGGTTGGGCGTTGATACTAAAGTAGTGTTCATTTGTGATGGCTCAGCAGGGCTAAAAATTTATGATGCCAATGATGCCAATAATCTGGTGAAAGTGGCAGAATACCCAAATATTAACACCTATGACGTGATTCCATTGAAAGACCGTAATGTGCTTTTAATGGTTGGCGAGGATGGCCTATTTCAATATGATTACTCAGACCAATTGAATGTTGCTTTGCTAAGTTCCATTTTGGTCACTAAATAATAGTTTAAAAACATTTAAAATACCCGCCAAAGGCGGGTATTTTTTTGTTGCAAGCTTTTTTTCAGCATTGTCTTTTTTAAAGTAATTTTATTGTTCTCTAACCGAGACTGTATTTCCATTTAATTTGTTGTTTTGAGCGCTACCCGACTTTTATATAAAGAAGAAGACCTAAAGGAAGTTTTTAAGTTTATTAATCAACAAACCATTGTTGCTGTTGATTTGGAGGGAGAATGGAATCTACATCGATACGGCATGCATTTATGCCTGATTCAAATGAAAGCCGGAGGGGAATCGTGGCTCATTGACCCGCTTGAAAAACCAGATCTGACTCCTTTTATCTCGATGATGGAAAACCCTGCGCTGCTCAAAATCAGCCATGGTACGCAATCAGATATTATTTTGCTCAATAAACTATTTGGCGCAAGGCCAAAAAATATTTTTGATACCCAAAGGGCAAGCCAATTGTTGGGCTATGCCAACACCTCCCTAGGCGGATTGTTGGAGGTTCATTTTGGTACAAAGAAAAATGATAAACTGCGGGAAATGGATTGGCACAAAAGGCCAATAGAGCAAAAGCTGCTTGAATATGCGCTTCGTGATGTGGAGCATTTGGAAGAAATCTATACCATTCTTAATCAAAAATTAATTGCCCTAAACCGAACAGAGTGGATAAAAGAGGAAAATGGTTTGCTTGAAGAAATCACCTGGCAACCAAAAGAAAATCCTTTTTTTGCCTTGAAAGGCGCGAGCCGGCTGTTGCCAAAATCAAAACGAATGTTGAAGAGTTTGTTTTTTGCGCGTGAAGAAATCGCAAAAATATTAAATAAACCTCCAGGCTATGTAATTGGTAACCAACATTTGTTGGAACTAAGTGAAAATCCACCTGAAACGGAAAAAGAATGGAAAAATCTTCGCTCTGTACATCCTTCTTTAAAAAATTATTCCGAAAAACTTGCCAAAGCAGTAGAGGAGGGAAATGAAGGGCCCATTCCAAAATGGGAAAAAGAGGAACCTTCTTATAATCCGGGCCTGCTGAACGGAAAAGAAAAAGCTGCGTTTGAAGAAAGGAAAGAAAAATTATCGCTCATTCGCGATGAAATTGAAAAAGACTACGAAGATATTCATCCCCTTATTCTAAGCATGAAAACTGCGATGAAATTGGCCTTCGGGATGCCCACAAATGAAATTCGGGCATGGCAGGTAAAAATCATCCTTCATACCGCTAAAATCCTTAAAATAAAGCAAGAGGAAATCTTTTCAAATAGCCCAAAGGGCTGAAAAAGAGGCATATCGGCTTTTTATAAAGCCCTAAAAGCCTTACCTTTGCCGTGCCTAAATAAGGCATTTTACAAATCTCACCATCAAATTTCAAATAATGAAAAGGCTAAGCATTCCCGTCGTATTGATTTTGGCGCTCTTATCTGCCACCGCTTGCGATACCAACAAAGGTAAACAAGAAGATAAAAACAAATCCGGTGATTTTAAATTTCAGACCGAACAGTTTGCGGATATAAAAATCTTGAGATACCAGGTGCCGGGATTCGAAGAATTAAATTTACAGCAAAAGAAATTGTGCTATTACCTGTATGAAGCGGCCATTTCAGGTCGGGACATGATTTGGGACCAAAATTATAAACACAATTTGGTGATTCGTAAATCATTAGAAAACATTCACCAAACCTATAAGGGTAAAAAAGAAGGCGAAGACTGGAATAAATTTAATGACTGGTCAAAGCAGGTCTTCTTTTCAAATGGCATTCACCACCACTACTCTACCATTAAAATGATGCCCGAATTTTCTCAGGCCTATTTCAAAACATTGATGGATGAATCAGATGCCAAAGGATTTCCGGTTGCAGAAGGGGAAACCATAGCTCAACTCAATGAAATGTTAAATCCAATTATGTTTGATGCCAATGTGGCCCCTAAAAAAGTGAACAAGAATAATGACATTGATTTGGTTACCGGATCTGCAAGCAATTTTTATGAAGGGGTAACTATGGAGGAAGTAAAGAAATTTTATGCCGCTATGGATGACCCAAAAAATCCACACGAACCCTCCTTTGGACTCAATTCAAAAGTGGTAAAGGAAAATGGAAAATTGGTTGAAAAAATCTGGAAAGTTGGCGGAATGTACGATGCTTCAATCAGCAAAATTGTTTTTTGGTTAGAGAAAGCTGCAAGCGTTGCAGAAAATCCGGCTCAGGAAAAAGCGATTCGGGAAATGGTTGCTTTTTACCAAACCGGTGAATTAAAGAAATTTGATGATTATAATATTGCCTGGGTTCATGACACAGCCAGTCGTGTAGATGTTGTGAATGGATTTATTGAAGTTTATGGTGATCCTTTGGGTTTTAAAGGCTCGTTTGAATCTGTTGTTTCGATAAAAGATATGGAAGCAAGCCACAGAATTGATGCGATAAGCAAGCAGGCTCAATGGTTTGAGGACAATTCACCAATCAAGCAGGAGCACAAAAAAGAGGAGGTAAAAGGAATTACCGCCAAAGTAATTACGGCTGTGGTTGAAGCAGGAGACGCGGCACCTTCAACGCCGATTGGAATTAACCTTCCCAATTCAAATTGGATTCGCGAAGTGCATGGTTCAAAATCAGTGAATCTGGGCAACATTGTTTATGCCTATGATGAATCCGGAAAAAATTCTGGCATTCTAGAGGAATTTTGCCTGAACAAAGAAGAAATTGAATTATCGAAAAACTATGCTTCCCTTGCCAGTAATTTGCATACCGATATGCACGA
This sequence comes from Bacteroidota bacterium, assembly GCA_043718485.1. Lineage (GTDB taxonomy): Bacteria > Bacteroidota > Bacteroidia > J057 > JADKCL01 > JAYSVQ01. Next base: position 1,431 of record JAYSVQ010000122.1, on the reverse strand, counting down.
GGTAATCGGACATGCCTCCGGTAAATTAGAAAAAGGCATTTCTGAGCCGCACGTAGCCCTGAAAAACTATGCCTCAACTTTAGAGGAAGCACGGGCCGATTTGGTCGCACTCTATTATATTATGGATCAAAAATTAATTGACATTGGTGTTATGTCAAATCTGGATGTGGGAAAAGCAGAATACAACAGTTACATAAGAAATGGTTTAATGCTCCAATTGCGTCGGGTGAAAGAAGGTGAAGATATTGAGGAAGACCACATGCGCAATCGTCAACTTATCGCCGCATGGGCTTTTGAAAAGGGAGCGGCAGAGAAAGTAATTGAAAAAATAACCAAAGAGAATAAAACCTATTTTGTTATCAATGACTATCAAAAATTGAGAACCCTTTTTGGCGAACTCTTGAAAGAAATTCAAGACATTAAATCAAAGGGAGATTTCAAAAGAGGCCAGGATTTAGTTGAAACCTATGGTGTGAAGGTTGATCAGGCATTGCTAAAAGAAGTGCAAGAGAGAATGAAAAAATTAAACATCGCTCCCTATTCAGGCTTTATTCAACCTCGTCTAAGTGCTGTGATGAGTGAAGGGGGAGAAATTACGGATGTGAAAATTGAATACCCTGAAGATTTTCTTCAGCAAATGTTAGAGTTCGGGAAGAATTACGGTTTACTCCCGGCCCGTAATTAAGGGCAACCCTAAAAACCCTAGATACTGCGTTATGCGAATTTTTCAACTTCCTCATTGACGGGAAGTCAAATCGAAAGTTGAAAAACCCGCAAGCCTTGTCTGTAGCGTTTTTAGGGTCACCCTTAAGGAATTAAAAATCCCTCTTTGGTTTCAAAGAGGGATTTTTATATTTTAGAAAAAAGTATTTCCTGCAATGAGGATTGAGAAGGATAACTAATCAAAAAGCCTCGATTTGCGCCGTGAAAAACAAACATGCTCCCTGCGCTTACGGCTGATGCTTTTCCCTTTTGAACCGCATCCAAAAAATGCTGGAGATTTCCGGCACCGCCCGATGCCACCACCGGAATATTTACCGCATTTGCAACCTCTCTTGTCAAGGTCAAATCATACCCTGAAAATGTACCCTCTTGATCAATTGAATTTAAAATAATTTCTCCTGCGCCATGTTGCGCAGCAAGTTTCGCCGCCTCAATGGGGCTTAGTTTTTGTTTTTGAGAAAAAGAATGGGACCAAACCTGATGTGTTCCAAAAAAATTTTTTTTCACATCTATCGAAACCACCACACTTTGACTGCCATAAACATTTGCGATTTGAGAAAGCAAATCGGGATTTGAAAAAAAAGCTGCATTAATAATTACTTTTTCTGCTCCGCAATCAAAAATTCTTTTCGCAATATCAAATGAAGTAATTCCCCCTCCAATTCCCAGGGGCATAAAACACTCGCCGCAAATTTCCTTGATTTTTTC